>NZ_JBFBEY010000077.1:0-1013 GCF_040683875.1 Arthrobacter sp. NPDC093128 | reverse complement strand
TCGAGGTCGAAGTCAGCGCTGCCGCCGTCACCACCGGCCGGTTGGTCACCAGGGTTGAGGAAGGTAAGACGGCGTTCGCGGACTTCGGCGCCCGGCCCCGGACCGATGACCTCCAGCGGGAGGAAGCGTACGGCTCGCGGGAAGCCGCCGGTTTGGCGCCCGCCGGGACCCCGGCGCCGGTCCTGACCGCGGAACTGAAGGCCAAACTCGAAAGCGTCTGCACGGCAACCCTGTCCTCCCAGCTGCGCAAGCGCGGCCTAAACAACGTCAGCATCGACGGCCTGACCTCCACCCGGCCGGAGAAGCGGATCGTGGGCCTGGCCCGGACCCTGCGCTACGTCCCCAACCGCGAGGACCTCTTCAAGACCCACGGCGGCGGCTTCAACGCCCAGAAGAAGGCCATCGATTCGGTCAACGAAGGCGAGATCCTGGTGATGGAGGCCCGCGGCGAAAAGGGCACCGGCACCATCGGCGACATCCTGGCCCTCCGCGCCCAGGTCCGCGGCGCCGCAGCCATCATCACCGACGGCGGCGTGCGCGACTTCGCCGCCGTCGCAGCCATGGACATGCCCACCTACTACTCCAACCCGCACCCCGCGGTGCTCGGCCGCCGGCACATCCCGTGGGACACGGACATCACCATCGCCTGCGGCGGCACCACCGTGCAGCCCGGCGACATCATCGTGGCCGACTCGGACGGCATCCTGGTCATCCCGCCGGCCCTCGCCGAGGAACTCGCCGACGATTCCATCGCCCAGGAACGCGAGGAAGTCTTCATCGCCGAAATGGTGGCACAGGGTCACAGCGTGGACGGCCTCTACCCGCTGAACAGCGAATGGCGCGCCAAGTACGAACAATGGGAAGGCCCGGAACATGACTGAGACGGCTATGGAAACAGCCACCGAGAATGGCACCACGGCCGGCAAGTCGGCCGGCAGCAAGTCCGAGCAGGCCTACACGGCCGTCAAAGCCCGGATCGTGGACGGCACCTACACGCCCGGTTACCGGCTGGT
>NZ_JBFBEY010000076.1:0-1116 GCF_040683875.1 Arthrobacter sp. NPDC093128 | reverse complement strand
TGTACTGCCCAGGGACGTTGGTCCGGTGAATGTGATGACTCGCGGGAGTCGTTGACTGATGGGTGAGGACCTCCGGTTGCACAGTGGAGTTGCTTAGACAACCGCTGAGACGACCAGGAGGTCCTCATGTCCCACGCTAATGCCGCTTTGACTCCGCGCCAACGTTTGCGCGTCGCGCGTTTGATCATTGACCAGGAATGGCCCGTGTCCCGAGCCGCCGAACTGTTCAACTGTGCCTGGCCCACCGCCAAGCGCTGGGCTGAACGCTACGCCGCGATGGGTGAGGCGGGTATGGCCGACCGGTCCTCGCGCCCGCACCGGGTGGTGAACCAGACCCCTCAGCAGCTCGTACGCAAGATCGTCCATTTGCGCTGGAAGCAACGGCTGGGACCGGTCGCGATCGGAGCGAAGCTAGCCATGCCGGCGTCCACGGTCCACGCGGTCCTGGTCCGGTGCCGGCTGAACCGCCTGCACCACGTGGACAAACGCACCGGCGAGGTCATCCGCCGGTACGAACACGACACGCCCGGGGCCATGATCCACGTCGATGTGAAGAAACTCGGAAATATCCCGGACGGGGGCGGCTGGCGTTACGTCGGCCGGGATCAAGGCAACCGGAACCGTGTAGAGACACCAGTCAGAACCGGCAGCCGCAGCCACCCCATCATCGGCACGGCCTACGTGCACACGGTCATCGACGACCACTCCCGGGTCGCCTACGCAGAGATCCACGGCGACGAAACCGCGGCCACCGCAGTAGCCGTCCTGAAAAGGGCCGTGTCCTGGTTCGCCGCCCGCGGCGTCACCGTCGAGCGCGTCCTCTCCGACAACGGCTCAGCCTACAAATCCCACCTCTGGCGGGATACCTGCCGTGAACTGAACATCAAGGTCAAGAAGACCCGCCCCTACCGCCCCCAGACCAACGGCAAGATCGAGCGGTTCCACCGCACCCTCGCCGACGGGTGGGCGTTCAAACGCTTCTACGCCACAGAGTCAGCCCGCAGAAACGCCCTCCCGGCATGGCTGCACCACTACAATCACCACAGGCCCCACACCGCAATCGGAGGCCACCCGCCCATCAGCCGATTAACCAACCTGCCTGGGCAGTACAGCTAG
>NZ_JBFBEY010000075.1:0-1246 GCF_040683875.1 Arthrobacter sp. NPDC093128 | reverse complement strand
GGGACTGCCCCCGGTTTTGTTGACTCCTTGACCTAGCGAGCTTGTGCTCGTGGAAGGATGTTGACTATGCCCACGGCTTATGGGGCGGAGTTCCGCCAGGATGTTATTGATGTGGCCCGCAAGGGTGAGGCGCCCCTGGCGCAGATTGCGAAGGATTTCGGGCTCTCGGTCACGACGCTCAAGCGCTGGATTGCCATCGCTGAACCCAAGGAATCCGGCACGGCAGAGACCGCGGCGGCAGAGTCGGCTGAGATGCGGGAGTTGAAGAAGCGGAACCGGTTGTTGGAGCAGGAGAATGAGATTCTGCGCCGGGCGGCTGCCTATCTGGCGAGGGACATCAACCCAAAATGATCTACCCGCTGGTCACGGATCTTGCCGCCGACGGTGTTCCCGTGGCGGTGACCTGCAGGGTGTTGGGATTTAGCAAGCAAGGCTACTACCGGTGGAGGGCCAGCCCGGTGACGGAACGGGATTGGGTCGATGCGCACCTGGTCAACGCCGCCCGGGACATCCATGCGGAGGACCCGGCGTTTGGGTACCGGTTCATCGCCGACGAACTCCCGGAGAAGGGCATCGTGGCGGGTGAGAACAGGGTCCAGCGCTTGTGCCGGGACCACGGCATCTGGTCGGTGTTCTCCAAGAAGCGGGGCCTGAACCGGAAGCCGGGGCCACCGGTCCATGATGACCTGGTGGAGCGGGACTTCACCGCCACTGCCCCGAACGAGCTGTGGCTGACGGACATCACCGAGCACCCCACTGCCGAGGGGAAGCTCTATCTCTGCGCGGTGAAGGACGTCTATTCCGGCCGGATCGTGGGTTACTCGATGGACTCACGGATGAAGTCCTCGCTGGCGGTGTCCGCGCTGGGGAACGCAGTCCGGGCACGCCGCCCGGCAGCGACCGTGGTGCACTCGGATCGCGGGTCCCAGTTCCGGTCCCGTCGCTTCGTTGAATCACTGCGCCACCACGGGCTCACAGGATCGATGGGCAGGGTCGGTGCGTGTGCGGACAACGCCGCGATGGAATCGTTCTTCTCGCTGCTGCAAAAGAACGTCCTGGACCGTCAGCGGTGGCTCACCAGGCAGGATCTCCGGCTGGCTATCACGAGCTGGATCGAGCGGACCTATCACCGCCGGCGACGGCAAAGACGGCTGGGAAAACTCACGCCAATCGAATATGAAACAATCAACCGGACCGCGCTCACAGCGGCCTAAGACCCCGAGTCAACAAAAGCCGGGGCAGTCCC
>NZ_JBFBEY010000074.1:0-1297 GCF_040683875.1 Arthrobacter sp. NPDC093128 | reverse complement strand
TGGCCACCCGCGGGTTCGGCGAGGCGGCCTTCGCCGAGGTCGCGGACATCATCGCCGAGGCGCTGATCGCCGAGGCCGGCGCGGACCTCTCCGGCCTGCGCTCCCGGGTCGAAGCCCTCGCCGACGCCCACCCGCTCTACCCCTCGGTTGCCAACCTCAGCTAGAGGACGTATGACAGAAGTACAGATCACGACGCCGGGCGGCCGCCATAAGCTGCCGCCCGGCGCCGCGCATCGGGCAACGCGCCCGCCGACCGGCGGTTGCGCGGCCCTTCCGGCAGGACCATCTGCCGGACCACAGTTAGACCTAGTTAGGAACCGACCATGGCCGTTGGAGTCTTCGACCTTTTTTCCATCGGAATAGGACCGTCCAGTTCACACACGGTGGGCCCGATGCGGGCTGCCGCGGTGTTCGCCGAGGAGCTCAAGGGCTCCCGCACCCTGGACAAGGTGGCGTCGCTGCGGGTGGACCTTTACGGCTCCCTCGCCGCCACGGGCCACGGCCACGGCACGATGACGGCGATCCTGTTGGGCCTGGAGGGTTTCCACCCGGAGCTGATCCTGCCCGATGAGGTGGAGGAGCGGCTGGCCGCCATCGCCGAGTCCGGGAAACTGCAGCTGGCGGGGTCCGTGCAGCTGCCCTACGGCGTGAAGGACATGGTCCTGCGCCCGCTGACCATCCTGCCGCGGCACACCAACGGCATGACCTTCACCGTCTCCGACGCCGACGGCGAAGTCCTGCATCGTGCCACGTTCTTCTCCGTGGGCGGCGGCTTCATCGTCCGTGAAGGCGAAGAGGACGCGGCGCTGAAGGAACTCGATGAGTCCAAGAAGGAACTGCCGCTGCCGTTCCGCACGGCAGCCGAACTGCTGGGCCGCTGCCAGTCCAAGGGCCTGTCCATCGGCGAGATCATGTTCGTCAACGAACGCGCGTCCCGGACGGAGGAGGAGATCCGGCAGGGCCTGCTGCACATCTATTCGGTGATGGAAGGCTGCGTGGAAACCAGCCTGAAGCGCGAAGGCCTGCTGCCCGGCGGGCTGAAGGTCCGCCGTCGGGCGCCGGACTGGCACGAGCGGCTCCTGAAGGAAAGCCGGGACCACGATCCAGGCTACCGGGACCCGAAATACTGGCAGGAATGGGTGAACCTGATCGCGCTGGCCGTCAACGAGGAAAACGCCTCCGGCGGCCGGGTGGTCACCGCGCCCACCAACGGTGCCGCCGGCATCATCCCGGCGGTGCTGTACTACGCACTGCATTTCGCCCCCGGCATGGACGTCGCCACCCAGGCGGACCGCGA
>NZ_JBFBEY010000073.1:0-1316 GCF_040683875.1 Arthrobacter sp. NPDC093128 | reverse complement strand
TGGGAAAACTCACGCCAATCGAATATGAAACAATCAACCGGACCGCGCTCACAGCGGCCTAAGACCCCGAGTCAACAAAAGCCGGGGCAGTCCCGCCGGGAACAATAGTGCCATGACTTCATCTATGTGTCCCGTGTGCGGCTGGCCAGGGCTCACGGAATCTCCGCGCTCACCCGCAGGTGGTGGTTCGTACGAGATCTGCTGGTGTTGTGGGTTCGAGTTCGGAGTCACGGATGACGACCTCGGTTACACCTATGAACAGTGGCGCGACAGTTGGATTCACCAGGGCATGCCCTGGGACAGCAGCTCGATATGCCAAGCACCGAATGGTTGGGATCCCGTCGAGCAGTTGCGCCGCCTACAACTACCACCCGCAAACTGACCGACCAAGGAAACACACACTAGCTCGTTAAGGCTGTGGCACTGCTGCCGGCGGGGGTTCAAATAATGCTCCCGTCGCGATTAAACGCATCATTCTGACCGCGACATGCAACATGCTCACCAACGGCGAGACCTACACCGGCGCCGGCGCGCGTACCCCTCAGGCGCGATCCTGAGCGGGCCAGAAAAAGGGCCGTCCGACAGCTAAAACCCTCGGCTTCGAGGTCAGGCTCACACCAGCAAGCGCATGACCCCTCGCTAATTTTCGTGCTAGGAACTGAGTGGCCACACTCGCGCACTGGGCCAGCCATTTGCCGCCCGTAGCACTCATATGACCGAACTACGGCCGTACGGTCCGGACACCGCAAGACTCTTTGGACGTCCCGCGAACCGACCGTCATTCGGGCAGTTCCATTTGGAATCCGCAGGCACATCTGAGGACTCGGGTGGAGAGATAGACCTCCAGCTCGTCTTCGGCTGTATCTTCGGTGGACAGGGGTGCAGCCAGCCGGCGGAGTTCCGAGTGCCTCCGTTCCATCGGTTGCCCGCAGTGCATGTAGTGGCCGCCGAGGATGAGCACGTCGTCTGTTTGTCCCAAGCGGGCCAGGACGAGGGATAATTTAGCCACCCAGGCGGGATGCTCACTGAATTGCCCGCACCGGCTGCAGGTGTGGGACACCACGACGACGTCGGCCGGTTGCTCCCGAGGGTGTGTCACCGAGGTAATGATGAGGTGGCGGTCGGTGTTGCAGGCGGTGCACATCACCGGGAGCACGCGCGGGGGTCGGTCCGCGCCGTCCGGGCGGAAGGCTGAAAGGTCGAGTGACATGAGGATCAGCCGGTGTACGGGTAGCTGGCGAGGATGTAGTCCGCGGCTGCCCGTCCTTTCATTCTCAGCCGGCTGTGGTGGACATTGATCCGGCAGAGGCGCATGC
>NZ_JBFBEY010000072.1:0-1339 GCF_040683875.1 Arthrobacter sp. NPDC093128 | reverse complement strand
ACGTGAAGTTGACATTCCGTTGAGTGGAAAGCGGGTTACGGTGGTGCTCTACTCGGCTGCACACTGGTGCCAGACGCAACCGACAGGCCTGCCCGGCCTCCGCAACGAAGCGAGAACCAGTCATGGCAACACGCAAAACCATCACGACCCAGGTCGCCATTATGGGCGCCGGCCCGGCCGGGCTTATGCTTTCCCACCTGTTGGCCAAGTCGGGCATTGATTCCACGGTGATCGAAGTCCGCAGCCACCAGGAGATCGCCGAGACCGTCCGGGCTGGCATCCTGGAGCACGGCACCGTGAACCTTCTCGTCGACAGCGGTGTCTCGGACCGGGTGCTGCGTGAGGGCGACCGGCACGACGGCATCGAGCTGCGCTTCAACGGGGAAAACCACCGGGTCGACTTCAAGGAACTGGTGGGGGAGTCCGTGTGGCTTTACCCGCAGACGGACGTGTTCTTGGACCTGGCCGCGAGGAGGAAGGCCGACGGCGGCGACGTCCGCTACAGCGTCACTGACACATCCGTGCATGACCTCGAAGGCAGGCCGCGGGTCTGGTTCACGGACGCCGACGGCGTGCAGTGCGAGATCCAGGCAGACTTCCTGGTGGGCGCGGACGGCTCCCGCAGCCACTGCCGTAGCCAGATTCCCGAGGCACGCCGTAAGCGGTACTTCCACGAGTACCCCTTCGCCTGGTTCGGCATCCTGGCTGAAGCACCGCGAAGCGCCGATGAACTGATCTACGCCAACTCCGCCAACGGCTTCGCCTTGATCAGCCAGCGCACGGAGACAGTCCAGCGGATGTACTTCCAGTGCGACCCGAAGGAAAACGTCGCGGAGTGGGATGACGACCGGATCTGGGCCGAGTTCCGGAGCCGGGTCAACGGCAACGGCTTTGAGCTCAAGGAAGGGCCTGTCCTCGAAAAAATGGTCCTGCCGTTCCGCAGTTTTGTTCAGGCACCGATGAGGCACGGCAACCTCTTCCTCGCGGGCGACGCCGCGCACACGGTGCCGCCCACCGGCGCCAAGGGCCTGAACCTGGCGATCCACGATGTCAAGGTGCTGTTCGAAGGATTCGACAGCTATTACAACTCCGGCGCCACGCATCTGCTCGACACGTTCAGCGACCGCGCCCAGGAGCGGGTTTGGAAGGCGCAGCAGTTTTCTTATTGGATGACCACCATGTTGCACACCCCGGCTGACACCGACAATTTCTCGCGTGCCCGGCAGCTCGGCGAGCTGCACTCCGTCATCTCCTCCCGCCACGGCATGGCCTACCTTGCCGAGGCCTACACTGGCTGGCCCGGCAGCAGGTAAAGCCGAGCGCAGAATCGACGCCCCCA
>NZ_JBFBEY010000071.1:0-1362 GCF_040683875.1 Arthrobacter sp. NPDC093128 | reverse complement strand
GGGACTGTCTGAATAACGGTGGATCCAGGGTTGGCCTGACACGCCGGGCGTTGCCTGGCGGGGAGGACTGATCATGAGCGACACCATGGATCCCATGGCGACTGATGTGGATCAGCAGGAGTTAGCGCAGCAGCTCCTGGCCCAAGCCCGGGAGCAGGGCATCGACCTCGTCGGCCCTGACGGGTTGTTGAACCGGCTCACGAAGAACGTCCTGGAGACCGCTCTGGAAGCGGAAATGGACGAGCACCTCGGATACGAAAAACACGAGGTGTCCGGGCGCGGGAGCGGGAACTCCCGCAACGGCACCCGCACGAAGACCGTGCTGACCGAGATCGGGCCAGTGGAGATCGATGTGCCGCGGGACACCGGCTCGACGTTCGATCCGCAGATCGTGCGCAAGCGGCAGCGCCGGCTGACGGGCGTGGATGAGATCGTGTTGTCTTTGAGCGCGAAAGGGCTCACGACCGGGGAGATCGCTGCCCACTTCGCCGAGGTGTTCGGCGCCAGGGTCTCAAAAGACACTATTTCGCGCATCACGGAGAAGGTCATCGGGGAGATGACCGAGTGGCAGAACCGGCCCCTGGACCGGGTTTACCCGGTAATGTTCATCGACGCGATCCACGTCAAGGTCCGCGACGGGCAGGTCACCAACCGGCCGGTCTACGTCGCTATCGGCGTCAGCGTCAACGGCGAACGGGACGTCCTCGGGCTATGGGCCGGGGACGGCGGCGAAGGGGCGAAGTTCTGGCTCTCGGTGCTGACCGAAATCAAAAACCGCGGTGTCGAGGACGTCTGCATCACGGTCTGCGACGGGCTCAAGGGCCTTCCCGAGGCCATCACCACGGTCTGGCAGCTCGCTGTCGTCCAGACCTGCATCGTGCACCTGATCCGCAACACCTTCCGATATGCCGCCCGCCAGTACTGGGACGAAATGTCCCGTGATCTGCGCCCGGTCTACACAGCGCCGTCCGAGGCCGCGGCGAAGGAACGCTTCGTGGAGTTCTCGGGCAAATGGGGCAGGCAGTACCCGGCGATCAGCCGGCTGTGGGAGAACGCGTGGACCGAATTCGTGCCGTTCCTGGACTACGACGTCGAAATCCGCCGGGTCATCTGCAGCACCAACGCCATCGAATCCGTCAACGCCCGCTACCGGCGTGCGGTCAGGGCCAGGGGCCATTTCCCCACCGAGCAGGCCGCCCTGAAATGCCTCTACCTCGCCACCCGGGCACTGGACCCGACCGGCAAAGGCAGGGCACGATGGGCCACAAGGTGGAAGCCGGCACTGAATGCCTTCGCCATCACCTTCGACGGAAGAATCAACTAAATGCCAACCGTGGATCAACCGTTAAACGGACACTCCCT
>NZ_JBFBEY010000070.1:0-1547 GCF_040683875.1 Arthrobacter sp. NPDC093128 | reverse complement strand
CCCGGTACGCAAGCAACAGCGTGGCCGCGCATGACAGATCTCCTGTGTAAGCGAGTAGTCCGTCTGAAGGAACATGATGGATCTCGTGACCGAAGAGCAACCGCGTCCTCGAGGCGCTGAAGTGCTGCTGAGATGGCCGAGTCGGGTGGCCTGGATGACATCTTTGCACGGATCGATGACGGCGGGCTCGAGCTGACCGAGGACAACAGCTTCATCCCTGGCTTGATCAAGGCCGCGCTCGAACGCGGGCTGCAGGCCGAGCTGACCGATCAGCTGGGCTATGAGAAGGGCGCCGTCGAGGCCGAGCTGTTCTCGAACTCGCGCAATGGCACCTCGCCGAAGACGCTGTCCCCACAGGTCGGGGACGTGGCGCTGGACGTCCTCCGCGACCGCGACGGGACGTTCATCCCTCGGCTGGTCCCGAAAGGCTCGCGGCGACTGGGCGGGCTGGACGGAGATGATCATCAGGCTCTACGGGCGGGATGACAATCCGCGACATCCAGTACCACCTCGCGGCCACGCTGGGCACCGAACTGTCGCACGAGACGATCAGCGAGATCACCGACGAGATCGGCGAGGAGATCCCCGTCTGGCAGCGGCGCCCGCTCGAGGGCGCTCTATCCGGTGGCGGCACTGCCCTGCACGTAGTCCTTGGGAAGCTACCTGGACGCGCTGGTGGTCAAGGTCCGCGACGGGTCGCACGTGATCAACAAGTCCGCCCACATCGCCGTCGGCGTCGACATGGACGGCGTCAAGCACGTGCTGGAGATCTGGATCCAAGCCAGCGGGGGTGCGAAAGTTCTGGGCCGGTGTCTGCGCCGACCTGGCTCACCCCGGTGTATCCGCGACGTGCTGATCGTCCTGGATCCGCCCTTCGGAGCGACGCGAGGGGTGGAATGCGACGGCCTCACCGGGCTGCCGGATGCGATCGAGGCGACTTGGAAACAGGCGACGGTCCAGACGTGCCTGGTGCTCCACGGGCACCTCCCTGCACGGAGTGCTTGGCGGAATCCGGGCGGCGATGCGGTTCATGAACTAAAAGGACCGCAAGGCGATCGCACGGCCTTCAATCCGATCTACACCGCCGTCGATGCCGACGCAGCCAAGGCGGAATCCGAGGCCTCCAAGAAGTCGCCGCTGGGACAGAAGTAACCGCACGCGGTAGCCACCTGGGAGGCCGCGTGGGAGCGGTTCATCCCGTTCCTGGAGTTCCCGCCCGAGCTGCGGCGGGTGATCTCTCCCCATCGCAGAGTCGCTGAACTACCAACTGCGCAAGATCATCAAGGACCGCGGCCAGTTCCCCAACTACGCCGCGGTGATCAAGCTGCTGTGGCTGGCGATCTGCAACATCGAGGACAAGCGAGCACGCCGAGAGAAAGAACGTGGCCGACCGGCCGTCGAACGCAAGGCACCCGGACGACTCGTCGAAAACCAAGCCGTCACCAACTGGAAACAGGCCCTCGAGCAGCTAGCGCAGGCCTACCCCCGACCGGATCAACCCTCAGCTCACATGACCACCCCTTACACAGAAACCTTGACAGGCTCAC
>NZ_JBFBEY010000069.1:0-1666 GCF_040683875.1 Arthrobacter sp. NPDC093128 | reverse complement strand
AACCAAAAAACAACGGGGGGAGGGGACGCTGGCCGGTCACCTGATCCGCCCCACTCACCCCCACTTCTCGGCAAGAAGGAGCAACACCATGAACGACTTCATCAAATTCACCGGCCCGGCCGACATCCTGGCCTTCATCCCGCACACGCTGGGCGAGGCCCCGAAGGAATCCTTCGTCGCGGTAACCATGCAGGGCAACAAGCTTGGCGCCACCCTCCGCGTCGATGCCCCCTTCGCGCAGGAACCCGTCGCCTACGCTCAGACCATCGTCAGCTACCTGACAGCCGACGAAGCCGCCACCGGCAGTCTGCTGGTCATCTACACGGACGAAGACACCGCCGAAACCCAGCGCCCGTACTCCGAGCACGTGGAGGCGCTGCGCACCGAACTGGAAACGGCGGGGATGCCCTTGAAGGATGCATGGCTGGTGACCTCCGAACTGTGGCGGAACTACCTTTGCACGGACACCAACTGCTGCCCCGCCCAGTCGCTGGACGCGATCACCACCAGCAACGGCAACGCCGCCCTGATCTACCGGGGGAGCGCCGTCACTGGATTTACCGCCCCGGCCCCGTTCACCGGAGATGAAGGAGCCCGCGACGCCATTGCCGCGCACAAGCCAGACGGGTGGCCCGAGGACCTTGAGGCCAGCCGCGCCACGTGGGCGAAGGTTCTGGAAAACCCCAAGAGCCTGACGACGCAGACCGCGCACGAGCTGGCAGGGGCGCTGCAGCACCCCACCATTCGGGACTACATGATGGGTGACATCATCACCCACGCCCCGGACCAGTTCACCGCCGTCATGCTCGGCGTTTTCGTGAACCGCCCTGACTGGGCCCGCGTTGACACCGCCCAGGAAGTCGCGTTCGAACTGATGAAAGCAACCCCCGAAGGGCAGCGCGCCCCCATGCTGTGCCTGATCGGCTGGCTGGAATGGCTCAAAGGTAAGTCCAGCTTCGCCGCCCGGTACTTCAAACTGGCACTGGAAGACGTCGCTGACTACCGGCTGGCCGAGCTGTTCGCCGAACTGGTCAACCGCGGCCTGCTGGCCGACTGCAGCCGGGACCCGAAGAAGGCCTATGACCGCCGCCTGAACCGCTAGCCCGTCAAAGGCCGGACCCCACACCAACGGGGTCCGGCCTTCCCCTTGGGGATCTCTCCCAGGCGCGCGGCGGCCTCCCCCGCTGCGCTCCGCCGGCCGCGTTTGACGCTGACGCGGGCGCAGCCGCTTCCAGCCAGCCCGCAGGAACTGCCGATACTGTGAAAGGACACCGCCGTTCCACACAGCCAAGGAGCTCCACGCGTGGCCGAACACTTCCGCATGACCGAGGACGATAGCGTTGCCCCGGACGCGAGCCCCCTCGAAGACATCCTCGAGCTGAGCCTGCTGACGGCAGGCCCGGTGACCGGCCCGGTAGACCGGCCACTGCAGGACCACCGGCTCGACGAGCCGTAACCACGCCGCGCTGAAAGCGCTACACAGATTCCTCTTGCCGAGGGAAACAAGAGAGCCGGCACCCCAGGTGCCAGCTCTCTTGTCTTAATGCAGGCTCGCTGGGCTCGCCCTGGTTTCCGCTGCGCTCCAACCAGTGAACGGGCGTCCGCTGGCGCGGCCGGCTGTTGGGTCCAGGGTGCGCCGTCGCAGAGCTCCGGAGACCCTGGCCCT
>NZ_JBFBEY010000068.1:0-2010 GCF_040683875.1 Arthrobacter sp. NPDC093128 | reverse complement strand
AATAGCGAAGTCCATTGTGGGCCGTTTCCCCGCCCTTCATGCCAGGCCCGGGCGACAGCAAACCTGTCACACAACAGCCTGACACACAGGGGATTCCGTATGTTTCCGCGACTTCTCAGTGTTTGCAAGGGGTGGAATGCAGTTCGAGTCCCACCTCGGGCACGCATGACGCCTCGTCAGAGGGGTTTTTGCTTTAATGTGTGGACATTGACCCTCCGCGGGTCCCTCTGACGCTGTCCGCGGTCTGTGCCTGGCGCCGCGGGCACCTATTCGGTTGTGTGGGTGGCGGTATGGGGTCTTGGCTGGTCGGCCTTCCGCCTGCTGGAATCTAGGGTATGTGCCGTCCTTTCTGGCTGTTCCGGTGGCCAGGTGTTGGCCCTCACTCATTCATGCCCAAGTGTTGTGGTGACGACATGACGAAACCCGAACAATCTTCGAGGATCTTTCTTGGATTGCTGCTTTCTGCGAACCCGACAGCGTGCGCTCATCGCTGTTTGTCCGGCCAAAGGAGGTGTGGACATTGTCCACACCTTTGTCCACGGCCGGCTTTTCGACCCGCATTTTGATCCTTTCCTCATGGTTCTGCCGACACCACTTCCTGCAGGTCTCTATTGCAGGCGCCATGACTTTTGCGGTTCCAGACCGTCGTTTTGTAGGACGTTCCCGGGTTCAGCGGGAACGTCCTGGGGGTAATTTAGGGCTGGCGAACGATCCGTCGACAGAGTCCAGGTGTGTGGGATCCGGACTCTTCTTCCGAGGGCGGTCCTGGTTTGGTTGATCCGAAAACCTGTCGATAGTTGGACGCGCGGCTATAGGCTTTCTCCCTCCCATGCATAGTGTCAGTGCCGTTCCCGCTAAGAAGAGCGTCGCGCGCGGACTTGCGGTAGACGAGGCGACTGCCGCGCTTCTCAGCGACGGGCCCGTCACCGACGGTCATTCCGCGGACCACGGGACGAGCACGCTGGCGGCGCTGGCGTCGTGGACGAGGTGAGCGACCGGGGGGAGCGCCGAACGAAACTTTGGATCGTGAGCGGCGCATAGCGCCCTGGTTGCGTGGACGACCCGCCCAGCCACAGGTTAGTTGGCGCCGATCTCCATCTTTTCCACGTAGGGGATGGGATTGTGCTCGCCGTACAGGGTGGCGGACGAGCTGAAGACGATGGAGCGGACGTCGTGGCGGTCCATAACCCGGATCAGGTTCAGCGTGCCCACGAGGTTGTTGTAGTAGTACTTGAGCGGTTCGCGGACCGACTCGCCCACGGCCTTGAGCCCGGCAAAGTGGATCACGGCGTCGATCGCATTGGCCGCAAAGTCGCCTTCCACTGCGGCTTCGTCCACCAGGTCCACGTTGTGGAATTCCGCGGTCTTGCCACTGAGTTCGGCTACCCGGCGCAGTGACTCCTTGCTGGAGTTCACGAGGTTATCGATCACCACCACGTCGTGGCCGGCTTCCTGCAGGGTCAAGACTGTGTGTGAACCGATGTACCCGGTGCCACCTGTGACCAGAATTTTTCATGTGCATCCTCAATTTGAGCGAAGAGTACCCCGACGTTCCGGCGGCTCCGGAGAGCGGGGGAACGTCGGGGCAGGCCTTCCAATTGCTACAGGGCGATGATTTTGAGCAGCAGTGCGTGCTCCGGGTTGAGGGCGGGCATGGGCAGGCCCACCTCGGCGAGGAAATGCCCGTTGGCCTCGGCTCGGTCCGCCAGCCAGGCCGGTGGCTGGACCTGCGTGAAGGTGTGCGCGTAGTCGGCATCGGCCGGGGCCGGGAAGATGGCTTCAACCCGGTAGTCCCGCTCCGGGTCCAGCCCGGGGACGGCGATCCGTCCCGGCTGTTCCGAGAAGGCGGTGCGTGTGCTGACCAAGGCGAACAGCGCCGCCGTCGAACCTTCACTCATGTCTGCACCGCCGTCGGCCACCACGCCGTGGAGCATGAGCGAGTCATCAGCGACGTCGGCGCGGATCATCCGGCCACTATGGATCAGGCCGCGGTGTTCCTTGTACAGGCCG
>NZ_JBFBEY010000067.1:0-2571 GCF_040683875.1 Arthrobacter sp. NPDC093128 | reverse complement strand
CGGCCTGTACAAGGAACACCGCGGCCTGATCCATAGTGGCCGGATGATCCGCGCCGACGTCGCTGATGACTCGCTCATGCTCCACGGCGTGGTGGTCGACGGCGGTGCAAACATGGGTGAAGGTTCGACGGCGGCGCTGTTCGCCTTGGTCAGCACACGCACCGCCTTCGCGGAACAGCCGGGACGGATCGCCGTCCCCGGGCTGGACCCGGAGCGGGACTACCGTGTAGAAGCCATCTTCCCGGCTCCGGGTGACGGCGACTATTCGCACACGTTCACGCAGGTCCGTCCCCCGGCCTGGCTGGCGGACGGCGCCGTCGCCAACGGGCGGTTCCTGGCCGAGGTGGGCCTGCCCATGCCCGTCCTCAACCCGGAGCACGCACTGCTGCTTAGATTCATCGCCCTCTAGCAATTGGACGGCCTGCCCCTGACGTTCCCCGCTCTCCGGAGTCGCCGGCATGTCGGGGGTAGTGGCCCCAGGCTGTCCTGTTGTAAATATGCAGAGCAACCCCGTTGTCCAGGGCGATGGTGGCAAGAGTGTGGCGCAGGCTATGCAGGCTGATCCGTCCCTCGACACCAGCTTTGCGGGCCAGACGCTGAACCGTCCGGAACGCGTCTGAGCGGTTCCACGCCCCCGCCCGTATCAGTGGTGAACAGGGCCGGTTCCAGACAGGGCGCATGCTCGTGATCCCAACTGTCACCAATCCGATGTCACGGCCATTGTCAGGTGATCACGAGTGCCACACCACTGACGCAATCCTCAACGGCTTCACGTTGCTGTCGTTCCCTGTCATCGCGCCACGAACGGGAATCAGCCACCGGGAACTCGCCAAAATGTCCTCATGGAGGAATGTGTGGCGAATTGGTTCTAGGTGGAGGAATCGCTCCGTAGGCTCACGCCAACGTGACGCGACCCACATCGCCAACCGAAATGGAGTGTTCGGTGTGCGAGCGGGACGCGAGACTCGTTAGTACCGCGGCGTTGTCTACGCCGGCGGAGCACAGGTGGGACCCATTCAGCCCGAGATCCCAGGACTGGATACGTTCTCCGGCGACGTCATCCACAGCGCTGAGTACGGCTCCCCCACCCCCAACTTCCGGGACAAGCGGGTGCTTGTTGTGGGCGTCGGCAACAGCGGGGTCGACATCGTTTCTGACGCCGCGTTCCACGCCCATCCCGCCTACCTCTCAACACGCCGTCGATACTGGTTCGTCCCGAAACTTGCCTTCTATCGGGCCGCGCCCGGTGTTTTCAACGGCCAGGCCCAACTTCCCAGCACCAGTGTGATTGACACACCCACCTGGGAATAATCCGTCGAACTTATTGTCTCCGGCGTCGGAGAACTCTCTCTGTACGGCCTCCCCACACGGGACCGCTCCCCCGCAATTCGCTGCCACCGCTCGCGCTGTGGCTTAGCTCCTTGAAGCGCAGGCATGTTGGCAGATTCTGTCCGGAGGTTCCTGCAGCAACGCGACAATCGCTACAACGGCGCCTGCGCCAGGACATTGGTGCCGTCGGGTTCATGTCCACCCAAGACCGGCCGCGGACCGCCATAGCCTCGCGGCCCCAGAAACAACCTATCTACACACTCCAGCGGATTCCCACCGGGTCCCTCCCCGTCATGCCGCGCCACTCCCCCACCTCCATGAACCACCAGAAGCAACTTCGCTGTTTGTCATTCTGATCCCCATCATCGCCGGGCAGGTCCTCCGCGCAACCAGGGCGCCACGCGCCGGGCCCGATCCAAAGTTTCGTTCGGCGCTCCTGCGTCGCTTATTTCCTCGCGAAACTTTGGATCGCTCCCGGTTCCCCAAGTTGCACTCCGGACCCTCAAACCCAGCGGTGACTCCGCTATCAGAACGACGCACAAAATCTGACAGACACATCCGGTGCCCGCCAGCCGCTGAAGGAGAAGGAACATGGAACCGCTCACCATCAAAACCCCAGCCGACGCCCTGAGCTTCATCGGGCACACCCTCGGCTTCTGGCCGCACGAGAGCCTCGTCTGCATCACCCTCGACGCCAACCGCGTCGGCGCAACCCTCACAGTCGACCTCCCCAACCGCGAAGGTGGACTCAGGTACGCCCGCACAGTCGCCGACTACCTCGCCCACGACACCAACGCCGCCAGCGTACTCTTCGCCGTCTACACCTCCGAGCCCCAAAAACCCGGGCAGCCCAAACCGCACGCAGCAACCATCGCAGCACTGACGTGCGCGCTGGCAGAGCGCGGAATGACCATCCGCGACGGACTCCTCGTCGGAGACAACACCGTTACCCCGTACGACGCCGACCCCCGCGACGGACTGACACTCCCGCTGAAAGCGACCCAGTCCAGCCAGATCAACGCCGAATTCGTCTACCGCGGCAGCACCATCGCACCGACAAACCACATCACCCTGCCGGCCTCGACAAAAGAAAGCCGCACCGCGGACGCCGTCGATGACCGTGTGAAAACCATCCACACGATGAACCCGGGCGAGGCCCTCGAACAAGCCAGGACACTCTGGGACGGCATGCTTGAGGCGATCTCCTACCCCAACGACGACCAGACCATCAATCTCATTGCG
>NZ_JBFBEY010000066.1:1667-2884 GCF_040683875.1 Arthrobacter sp. NPDC093128 | reverse complement strand
CCACCACGCCGTGGAGCATGAGCGAGTCATCAGCGACGTCGGCGCGGATCATCCGGCCACTATGGATCAGGCCGCGGTGTTCCTTGTACAGGCCGATGAAGCGTTTGAGCTCCTCCCGCTCGGCGCCCTGGACCCCTCGGACGTCCCATTCCATGCCGAAGTGGCCGAACAGGGCGGTGATGGCGCGGAAGGACAGGTCGTGCGTGCGCGCCGTGGTGTGCGAGGTCGTGGGGCCGATGTGTCCGCCCACCAGCTCGGGCGGAACCACCACGCCGGTCCAGCGCTGGATGGTCTGGCGTTCCAGGGCGTCGTTGCAGTCCGAGCCCCAGATCCGGTCGGTGCGTTCCAGGATCCCCAGGTCCACGCGGGCGCCCCCTGAGGAGCAGCTCTCAATCTCGACGCCGGGATGCGCCTTGCGGAGTTCGTCAAACAGGCGGTAGGCGGCGAGCGTCTGTTCGTGGACGGAGGAGCGGCCGGCGTGGCCGTGTTCCAGCAGGTCGCGGTTCTGGTCCCACTTGAGGTAGCTGATGCTATTCTCCCGCAGGAGTGCGTCCACGCGGTCGAAAATGTACTGCCACGCCTCAGGGTTAACGAGGTCGATTACATGCTGGTTCCGCCATTCGATGGGCAGGCGGCCGCCGTCCTTGTGCGATGCGGCGGCGGGACCGACGATCCAGTCGGGGTGCGCGCGGACAATATCGGAGTCCAGGTTGACCATTTCCGGTTCCACCCAGAGCCCGAACTCCATCCCGCGCGAGGTCACAGCGTCGATCAGCGGGGCGAGTCCGTCCGGCCAGAGGGTTTCGTCGACGTACCAGTCGCCGAGGCCGGCGTGGTCGTCGCGGCGGCCGCGGAACCAGCCGTCGTCGAGCACAAAGCGCTCCACGCCCAGTTCAGCTGCGGAGTCCGCCAGCTCGATCAGGGTGGTCAGATTGTGGTCGAAGTAGACCGCTTCCCAGGTGTTCAGCACCACGGGGCGGGGCTTGCCGGCGCTCGCTGCGGGGAGCACGTGGTGCGGGCGGGACCGGAACCAGCTGTAGAACGCCTCGCTGATGCCGTCCAGGCCTCGGTCGGAGTAGGCGGCGAACAGGGCCGGGGTGGTGTAGCTGCCGCCCGGTTCGACGATGACTTCGGCGGGGCCCAGGAGTTCGGAGCCGCCGATCATGGTGCGGCCGTCGCCGATGCTGTCGGCGAACTGTTCGTGGTTGCCGCTCCAA
>NZ_JBFBEY010000066.1:0-1571 GCF_040683875.1 Arthrobacter sp. NPDC093128 | reverse complement strand
CATGCCATGTGGGTGGCCCAGACCTTCCCGTGGCGGTTGCCGAAGCCGGCAGTGCCGGCGGCGAAGAGCAGCGAGGAGTCGTGCCCGGTGCGGCCATGGCGGCCCGTGCGGACCCAGGTGCCCTGCTGGATGGGGCGGCGCTGCGGGTGCCGTTCCCGGCACCAGCGCCCGGTCAGGTCCAGGAGTTCGACGGCGTCCGGCGCCACCGGGAGGACGGTGGCCAGTTCGTCGAGCTGGTAGGGGGTGGTGCCGTGGTTGGTGAGCGTGTGGTGCAGTTCCAGCAGGCCGCCGTCGTGGAGTGTCAGGGCGGACGAGACGGTCAGTCCGGTGTCGGAATCGGCCTGGACGATGATGGTGGAGTTGCCCTCGACGCTCGCGCTCACGACGCGGAGGCGGGCCGAGAAGTCCAGGCCGGACACGCCATCGGCGATGCGGTGGCCGCGCAGGGCGGGGCGGCCCCGCCAGCTGGATGAGGCCTGTGGCAGGAGGCCTGCGGGCACGGTGCCGTCCGCGGACGACGGCGGGATGGCCGCCGTGAGGATAGCGAGGTTTGGCAGCGTACTGCCAAGGTCCGCGCCCCAGTGGATGACCTCGGCCTCCCCACTGTCGAAGCTGATCACCAGGCTGGTGCCGGCGGAACGGAGGTGGAGGGGATCCATTGATGTTGTCCTTCTGCGTGGGAGTAACGGGGTGAGGCTGCGCGCTGCGGGGGATTCGATGCCCGCGGCGCGCAGTAGGTATGGCGGGTCGTTATTTGAAGAGGGCGTTTACTTGTTCGTTGGCTTGGGTGAGGAACTGGCGGGCTTTTTGCCGGAGAGCACAGCGTTGGGGCGCCTACGCGAGAGTCGCAGCCAGACTCTCCGCACTCGCTGCAGCGATCTGGCACAACTGGCACATCGTGACACCACGGAAACGATCACACATCGCCTTCGACTACTACATCCAATAGGAGTCAATCATCTAGATGCCACCTATCATGGCGGCACCGGGATATAGACGGGTCATCAGGTGCGGACGGTCATGTTGATGTCTGATTCGGCTGCGAATTCGTCGATGGCCGCGAGTTCCTCGCCGGTAAATGCGAGGTTGTTTATGGCGGACAGCGTGTCTTCCAGTTGCTTGACGCTGGATGCACCCACGAGGGCGGAGGTGACGGGCGACCCCTTGGGCTGGTCTCGGAGGATCCAGGCGATGGCCATCTGCGCCAGTGATTGCCCGCGGCCGGCGGCGATCCTGTTGAGCCCGCGGACACGGTCCAGTTTGTCCTCCGTCAGGGCAGATTTGGACAGGAACCGTTGTTTGGCCGCCCGCGAATCGGCCGGGATGCCGACCAGGTAGCGGTCCGTCAGTATGCCCTGTGCCAGCGGGGAGAACGCGATGGAACCGGCTCCCACCTGCTCGAGGGCCTCATAGAGGTTGGGTGCACCGTCCTCGGTCCACCGGTTCAGCATGGAGTAGCTGGGCTGGTGGATGAGCAACGGCGTGCCGAGTTCCTTCAGGATCCGGGCCGCCTCGATGGTCTGTTCCGGAGTGTAGGAGGAGATACCCGCGTACAGCGCCTTGCCCGAACG
>NZ_JBFBEY010000065.1:0-2900 GCF_040683875.1 Arthrobacter sp. NPDC093128 | reverse complement strand
GCCGGCAAGTCGGCCGGCAGCAAGTCCGAGCAGGCCTACACGGCCGTCAAAGCCCGGATCGTGGACGGCACCTACACGCCCGGTTACCGGCTGGTCCTCGCCAAAATCGCCGACGACCTGGGCGTCAGCGTCGTGCCCGTCCGCGAAGCCATCCGCCGGCTCGAAGCCGAAGGACTGGTCAAGTTCGAACGGAACGTCGGCGCCACCGTGTCCGGAATCGACCCCACCGAATACCTCTACACGATGCAGACCCTCAGCATCGTCGAAGGCGCCGCCACAGCACTGTCCGCACCCCTGATCGGCGAACCCGATATTGCCCGGGCGCGTGCCGTGAACGAGGAAATGCGCGAGTGCCTGCAGCACTTCGACCCCGTCCGCTTCACCCGGCTCAACCAGGACTTCCACAGCGTCCTGTTCGAGCACTGCCCCAACCCGCACATCCTGGACCTCGTCCACCGGGGCTGGAACCGGCTCGCCTCGCTGCGGTCATCCACCTTCCGTTTCGTCCCGGGACGCGCCCACGACTCCGTTGACGAACACGAGGCGCTCCTGCAGCTCATCGAAAACGGCGCCGACGCCGACACGATCGAGAAGGCCGCCCGGCTCCACCGCTCCGCCACCCTCGACGCATACCTTGCCCAATCCAACTAGCACCTAGATCACAGTTAGGACCTCAAAGATGACGACTCCTGTAGAAACAGTAGCCAAGCACTACATTCCGGAAAACCTGCCTACCCACCTCCAGCACTTCATCGACGGCCAGTTCGTTGATTCGGTATCCGGCAAGACCTTCGACGTGCTGGACCCAGTCTCCAACCAGAACTACGCCACGGTTGCGGCGGGCCAGACGGAAGACGTCGACCTCGCCGTTGCCGCCGCCAAGCGGGCCTTCACGGAAGGCCCGTGGCCGAAGATGCTGCCCCGGGAACGCTCGCGCGTCCTGCACAAGATCGCCGACATTGTCGAATCGCGCGACGACGAACTCGCCTACCTCGAGAGCTACGACTCCGGCCTCCCAATCACCCAGGCCAAGGGCCAGGCCCGACGCGCCGCCGAGAACTTCCGCTTCTTCGCGGACCTTATCGTCGCGCAGGAGGACAACGCGTTCAAAGTGCCAGGGCGCCAACTCAACTACGTGAACCGCAAGCCGATCGGCGTCGCCGCCCTCATCACGCCGTGGAACGTTCCTTTCATGCAGGAGTCCTGGAAGCTCGCCCCGGCAATCGCGACCGGCAACACCATCGTCCTGAAGCCGGCGAGCTACACCCCGCTCTCCGCCGTACTGTGGCCCGATATCTTCCGCGAGGCCGGCCTGCCCGACGGAGTCTTCAACCTGATCTTCGGGTCTGGCGGCGTCGCGGGCGACTACCTCGTGAAGCACCCAGACGTGCCGCTCGTCTCCTTCACCGGTGACAGCTCGACCGGTGCCACCATTTCGACCGCAGCCGCCCCCCAGTTCAAGGGCCTCTCGCTTGAGCTCGGCGGCAAGAGCCCGGCAGTCGTCTTCGCCGACGCCGACATCGAGGCCGCGCTCGACGCCACCGTCTTCGGCGTGTTCAGCCTGAACGGCGAGCGTTGCACCGCCGGCAGCCGTGTGCTCGTGCAGCGCGACATCTACGACGACTTCGTGGCTCGCTTCGCCGAGCGCGCGAAGAACATCGTAGTGGGCATCCCGAGCGATCCCGCAACCGAGGTCGGCTCGCTCGTGCACCCGAACCACTTCGAAAAGGTCATGAGCTACATCGAGATCGGCAAGTCCGAGGGCCGGCTCCTGGCCGGCGGCGGTCGTGCCGACGGCTTCCCCACGGGCAACTACGTGGCACCGACCGTGTTCGCCGACGTCGCCCCGGACGCCCGGATCTTCCAAGAGGAGATCTTCGGCCCCGTCGTGGCGATCACCCCCTTCGACACCGACGAAGAGGCGCTGGAGCTCGCGAACAACACCAAGTACGGCCTCGCTGCCTATGTCTGGACCTCGAACCTGAAGCGCGCGCACAACTTTGCGCACGCCATTGAGTCAGGCATGGTGTGGCTGAACTCGAACAACGTGCGCGACCTGCGCACCCCGTTCGGCGGCGTGAAGGCCTCGGGCCTCGGACGCGAGGGCGGCTACCGCTCCGTCGACTTCTACACCACCCAGCAGTCGGTGCAGATCACCCTCAACGAGGCCCACTCGCCCAAGTTCGGCAGCGTCGAAGACGCTGCAGCTTCCGGCGACAGCTAACCCTTTCCCCAACCCCTTTCAAAGAAGAGAGAAGACCATGACCAACTTCGTCCCCACCCCCACTGTCCCGGCTCCAGACATCGTCCGCTGCGCCTACATGGAGATCGTTGTCACCGACCTCGCCAAGTCGCGTGAGTTCTACGTCGACGTACTGGGCCTTCACGTCACCGAGGAAGATGAGAACAACATCTACCTGCGCTCCCTGGAGGAGTTCATCCACCACAACCTGGTGCTCCGCAAGGGACCCATCGCCGCCGTCGCCGCCTTTGCCTACCGGGTGAAGTCCCCCGCCGAAGTGGACGCCGCCGAGGCGTACTACAAGGAACTGGGCTGCCGCACCGAACGCCGCAAGGACGGCTTCACCAAGGGCGTCGGCGACTCCGTCCGTGTCGAGGACCCGCTGGGGTTCCCCTACGAATTCTTCTACGACGTGGAGCACGTCGAACGCCTCACCCAGCGCTACGACCTCTACTCCGCCGGCGAACTGGTCCGCCTGGACCACTTCAACCAGGTCACCCCCGACGTTCCCCGCGGCCGGGCCTACCTGGAGGACCTTGGCTTCCGCGTCTCCGAAGACATCAAGGACGCCGACGGCGTCACCTACGCCGCGTGGATGCACCGCAAACAGACAGTTCACGACACCGCACTCACCGGCGGCAACGGCCCGCGCATGCAC
>NZ_JBFBEY010000064.1:0-3275 GCF_040683875.1 Arthrobacter sp. NPDC093128 | reverse complement strand
GCCGGCAAGTCGGCCGGCAGCAAGTCCGAGCAGGCCTACACGGCCGTCAAAGCCCGGATCGTGGACGGCACCTACACGCCCGGTTACCGGCTGGTGCTCGCCAAGATCGCCGAGGACCTGGGCGTCAGCGTGGTTCCGGTCCGCGAAGCCATCCGCCGGCTCGAAGCCGAAGGACTGGTCAAGTTCGAACGGAACGTCGGCGCCACCGTGTCCGGAATCGACCCCACCGAGTACCTCTACACGATGCAGACCCTCAGCATCGTCGAAGGCGCCGCCACAGCACTGTCCGCACCCCTGATCGGCGAAGCCGATATTACCCGGGCGCGTGCCGTGAACGAGGAAATGCGCGAGTGCCTGCAGCACTTCGACCCCGTCCGCTTCACCCGGCTCAACCAGGACTTCCACAGCGTCCTGTTCGAGCACTGCCCCAACCCGCACATCCTGGACCTCGTCCACCGCGGCTGGAACCGGCTCGCCTCGCTGCGGTCATCCACGTTCCGCTTCGTCCCCGGCCGCGCCCACGACTCCGTGGAGGAACACGAAGCCCTCCTGAAACTGATTGAAACCGGAGCCGACGCGGGCCAGATCGAAATGGCCGCCCGACTCCACCGCTCCGCCACTTTGGACGCCTACCTTGCCCACACTCCGGCAGCGGTACAGGCGACACCCAACCACCAGCCCTCCGAGCAGTAAGGAAAAACAATGACGTTCACTGCAGCAGAAACCACCGCCCACTACATTCCGCAGGACCTTCCCACCCACATCCAGCACTACATCAACGGCCAATTCGTTGACTCGGTGGGCGGCAAGACCTTCGATGTCCTTGACCCGGTTTCCAACACCAACTACGCCACCGCGGCGGCAGGCCAAAAAGAAGACATCGACCTCGCCGTCGCCGCCGCCCGCGAGGCCTTCGTCAACGGCCCCTGGCCGAAGATGAAGCCGCGCGAACGCGCCCGCGTCCTGAACAAAATCGCCGACGCCGTCGAGGCCCAGGAAGAACGCCTCGCCGAACTGGAGACCTTCGACACCGGCCTGCCCATCACCCAGGCCAAGGGACAGGCCCTGCGCGCGGCAGAGAACTTCCGCTTCTTCGCGGACCTGATCGTGGCCCAGTTCGACGACGCCATGAAGGTCCCCGGCTCACAGATCAACTACGTGAACCGCAAGCCGATCGGCGTCGCCGGGCTCATCACCCCGTGGAACACCCCGTTCATGCTGGAGTCCTGGAAGCTCGCCCCGGCGCTGGCCACCGGCAACACAGTGGTCCTCAAGCCTGCCGAGTTCACTCCGCTCTCCGCCTCGCTGTGGGCCCGGATCTTCAAGGACGCCGGCCTCCCCGACGGCGTATTCAACCTGGTCAACGGCCTGGGCGAGGAGGCCGGCGACGCCCTGGTCAAGCACCCGGACGTCCCGCTGATCTCCTTCACCGGCGAGACCACCACCGGCCAGACGATCTTCCGCAACGCGGCCACCAACCTCAAGGGCCTCTCCATGGAACTCGGCGGCAAGTCCCCGTGCGTGGTGTTCGCCGACGCCGACCTCGACGCCGCGATCGACTCCGCCCTGTTCGGCGTCTTCTCCCTCAACGGCGAACGCTGCACCGCCGGCTCCCGCATCCTCGTCGAACGCGCCATCTACGACGAGTTCTGCGAAAAGTACGCCGCCCGCGCCAAGAACATCGTGGTCGGCGACCCGCACGACCCCAAGACCCAGGTCGGTGCACTGGTCCACCCGGAGCACTACGAAAAAGTGGCCTCGTACGTGGAAATCGGCAAGTCCGAAGGCCGGCTCCTCGCCGGCGGCGGCCGCCCCGACCACCTGCCCGAAGGCAACTACATCGCTCCCACCGTGTTCGCCGACGTCGCCCCGGACGCCCGGATCTTCCAGGAGGAGATCTTCGGCCCGGTGGTCGCCATCACCCCGTTCGAGAACGACGACGAAGCCCTCACCCTGGCCAACAACACCAGGTACGGCCTGGCGGCCTACATCTGGACCCAGAACCTGACCCGGGCGCACAACTTCTCGCAGAACGTCGAGGCCGGCATGGTGTGGCTCAACAGCCACAACGTCCGCGACCTCCGCACCCCGTTCGGCGGCGTCAAGGCCTCCGGCCTGGGCCACGAGGGCGGCTACCGCTCCATCGATTTCTACACCGACCAGCAGGCCGTGCACATCAGCCTCGGCGCTGTCCACACCCCGAAGTTCGGCGCCTAACAGCGCTTACCGCCCCCCTTTCAACGAAGAGAGAATCCCATGAACACCCAAATTTCACAGCACAACTTCGTTCCCACCCCCTCCGTCCCGGCCCCGGACATCGTCCGCTGCGCCTACATGGAAATCGTGGTCACCGACCTCGCGAAGTCCCGCGCGTTTTACGTGGACCTGCTGGGCCTGCACGTCACCGAAGAAGATGAGAACAACATCTACCTTCGCTCCCTCGAGGAGTTCATCCACCACAACCTGGTGCTCCGCAAGGGCCCCATCGCCGCCGTCGCCGCCTTCGCGTACCGGGTGAAATCCCCCGCCGAAGTGGACGCCGCCGAGGCGTACTACAAGGAACTGGGCTGCCGCACCGAACGCCGCAAGGACGGCTTCACCAAGGGCGTGGGCGACTCCGTCCGTGTCGAGGATCCGCTGGGGTTCCCCTACGAGTTCTTCTACGACGTGGAGCACGTCGAACGCCTCACCCAGCGCTACGACCTCTACTCCGCCGGTGAACTGGTCCGGCTGGACCACTTCAACCAGGTCACCCCGGACGTTCCCCGTGGCCGCAAGTACCTCGAAGACCTCGGTTTCCGCGTCTCTGAAGACATCCAGGACGCCGACGGCGTCACCTACGCCGCGTGGATGCACCGCAAACAGACAGTTCACGACACCGCACTCACCGGCGGCAACGGCCCGCGCATGCACCACGTCGCCTTCGCCACACACGAGAAGCACAACATCATCCAGATCTGCGACAAGATGGGCGCCCTGCGCATCAGCGACCGGATCGAACGCGGCCCCGGCCGGCACGGCGTCTCCAACGCCTTCTACCTCTACATCCTGGACCCGGACGGCCACCGCATCGAGATCTACACCCAGGACTACTACACCGGCGACCCCGACAACCCCACCATCACCTGGGACGTCCACGACAACCAGCGCCGCGACTGGTGGGGCAACCCCGTGGTCCCGTCCTGGTACACCGAGGCCTCCCTGGTCCTGGACCTTGACGGCAACCCCCAGCCCGTCATCGTCCGCGAGGAAAAGTCCGAGATGGCGGTCACAGT
>NZ_JBFBEY010000063.1:0-3842 GCF_040683875.1 Arthrobacter sp. NPDC093128 | reverse complement strand
ATTCTGTCAAGGGGGTAATCTTGAGCCATGGACTCACCGCCTCCGTCGAAGCGCACCGCCTTCCTGCTGTCACAGCTGGGGGCGCTGGCATCGTCACGCTTCGCCGAACGCACACGCGAAATCGGGCTGACCCCGAGTGATGCCGGCGTGCTCCGCATGCTCGGCCGCGCCCCAGGGCTGAGCCAGCGAGCTCTGGCCGACCGTCTGGGAGCCGTGCCGAGCCGCGTTGTTCCACTCATCGACTCACTGGAGGCGCGAGGCCTGGTGGCGCGCGTGCGCAGCAGGACCGACCGGCGGAACTATGAGCTGCGTCTGACCGCCGAGGGCGCGAAGGTTCTGCGAACGCTGCGCGAGATCGCCGAAAAGCATGAAGCTGAACTCCTGGCCCCACTCACCGGCGAACAGTCTGCCCAGCTCGGGACCCTGCTCGCCCGGCTCTCCGGAGCCCGCGCCCTCGACACGGACCTCCACCGGGACGTCGGTCGCGAGGATCCCGGCACGCCGACTCAGCCCCAGCGGTAGCCTTGGCCCTTTCAAATCGACGACCGGGCAGCCAGCGCTCGTTCTCGGTCCGCTGACGGTTATTGCCTTGCACGTCCAATCCGGACCAACATTCACCCTAGGGAAATTTCGTCGGCGAGGCGCCGAGCCGGCCAGAAAATGCCGCGGTGTGGGACCGGCTTGCGGGCGGCAGATTCAGCTGGAGGGGGCAGGCTGGTCACGGTGAGCCAAGTCGGTCGGGATCGTGCGGATGATCGAGGCGAGGATTCCGGACGCGAGAAATCCTGACCCCAGCGGACCGGCGGAATTCCCACCCAGCGGTGGCAAGCGCCGAAGCGCGGACCGGGCTTCGGCAGTCATGTGCTCGAGTTGCCAGTGGATCTCGTCGTCGACCGTCTGGGGCCGATCGGGCGCCGCCAGTCCGGCCGCTTTCGCGGCATACGCGGCTGCCCCCAAGGCGTCCCTGTTCCTACAGTCTGCACTTCCGGCGTAATACTGCCGCCGGAACGCCCGTGTCGCTGGACGGGAGGGTGATCAACCATTAAAGTGCTTTGTTACTGAAACCGGCATGGGCGCGCACACAGCGCCGGGGAGGAGGAGCACATCACCGCAGACCAATACCAGGCGCCAACTGTCCCATCCGTTGAAAGCCCCTTCCGAGGGGCTTTTCCCTTTTAAGGGGAAACCGCAGCCGGGTCTCGTTTTAACGGGAACCGCAGCCGGTAGCGTAGAGGGATTCGAAGCGCCGGACGACTTGACTGCGGCACAGGTAGTCCTGGGCATGCTTTACGCCAGGACGAAATCACCTCCAGCACCGGAACGTTGAACTCCGGGACGCCTTAGCCTCAGTGCTCGTGGCGACCTCAGGCCGTGGGCCGGGGAGATGGAGCTGCGTCCACTGCCCTGGCTCCTTAGGGGACATCGCATGTCCTGGCCCGCCTGTCGAAACCGCCGGCTGCTTGACGGCTCCAAAGGAGCCCGGACCGGAGTTCAGGTGGCCCTGGTGCTGCAAGAGACCCGCCAAAATACGGAGACGTTTTTTCGCGTCACGATAAAGGCCGATCCTATTGCAGCATGCGCCCTAATCAGCCCAATAGCGAACCGGACCCGTCCATGGACCAGGAATCAGCCTCTGACGGCCATCAGGGCAATGAGTTTTCGAAGGGGCATAGCTGTGCGTTCCACTTCCTAGCGGCCTAGGGGCGCTGCCGCGCCATGAGTTGTGAAAATGGGGCCTGGCCGGCTTTCCCCGCCTCTGGCATTGCTGAGGGTTGCGGGGGATGATGGCGGTGTCTATCGCGGATGACGCCGGATTTCCTTGGTGCCGGGTTTGAGCCCGCTTCCTAGCGTGGTGTGAAGGACTCCCACGGGAACCGTGGATTGTTGCTTCGAGCACGAGTGCTAGATTCCTGAATTTTCCCTGTCCTTCCCGCGATTGGCATTTTGCTACTCAAGATCGGCAAAGGACAGGCAATGGATATTGTGCATGAGCGCGCCGCCGGCATGGATATCTCCAAACACGACGCGAAGGTCTGCATTCGGATCCCGGGAAACCAGCGCGCCCGGTTTACCTCTACAGTCACCACATGGGGATCGACCACGAACGAGATCCTCCAGCTGCGCGCTTTCCTCGAAGGGCAGCAGGTCACAACGGTGGTGATGGAAGCGACCAGTGATTATTGGAAGCCGTTCTACTACCTGCTGGAATCGACCCTGCCCGTGATGCTGGTCAATGCCAAGGCTGCCAGGAACATTCCGGGGCGCAAGACCGATGTCTCCGACGCGGCCTGGCTGGCCCAGCTCGGAGCCCACGGCCTTTTGAGGGCCTCCTTCGTTCCGCCGGAGCCCATCCGGGAACTGCGGGATCTGACCCGTGCCCGGGCCATCGCGGTGCAGGACAGAACCCGGGAGATCCACCGTTTGGAGAAGTTTCTGGAGGGCAGCGGAATCAAGCTCTCCGGTGTCGTCAGCAGCCTGACCGGCGTCTCGTCCCGGGCGATGCTGGAAGCCCTTGTTTCGGGTGAGCGTGATCCTGAAGTACTGGCGCAAAACGCCCAGAAACGCATGCGGTCAAAGATCCCGGAGCTGGTCGAAGCGCTCACCGGCAGGTTCGGGGAGCACCAGGCGTTTATGGTCCGGGTGCATCTGGACCAGATCGATCACCGCACTGCTGCCATCGCCGCGTTCGCAGACCGTATCGAGGAAGTGATTGAGCCCTTTCGTGCCGCCCGCGAGGCATTGATCACGATCCCTGGAGTCTCCGTCCTGGTCGCCGATGTCATCATCGCCGAGACCGGCGCGGACATGAGCGTCTTCCCCACCTCGGCGCACCTGGCGTCATGGGCCGGCGTCTGTCCGGGTTCGAACGAGTCCGCCGGACACATTAAATCCACCAGAACCCGGCCGGGCAACAATTACCTGAAGGCAGCCCTGGGCACGTCTGCGCTGACGGCTGCCCGCCTCAAAGACACGTTTCTCTCCCAGAAGTACCGGCGAATCGCTGCCCGACGGGGTCCCAAGAAAGCTCTCGTCGCGATTGAACGCATCATTCTCACGGCGACATGGAACATGCTCACCAACGGCGAGGTCTACACCGACCCCGGCGCCGACTACTACCTCCGGCGCGACCCTGACAAGGCGAGAAGCCGAGCCGTCAACCAGCTCAAAACCCTCGGCTACGAGGTCAGCCTCACCCGAGCGAGCGCATAGCCCATCATCAATTTACGTCCACGCGAAAACCGCGCCCTGATTCAGAGCGCACTGGACCCACAGAACCTGCAACATACAACTACGCTGAAAGATGGCTCGACCCTCTGGCGCTACTACAAGACACTTCCGACGGAACACAGGTACGGGCCGATGTCCGCTTCGTGCTAGGAAATTACCAATGGAGGCCTCAATGTCATCCGCAGATGATCCGACCACGGAGCCGATTTTCCTTACACCGCGGGAGGCATTTTTGATCATGTCTGATTTCATATGGGACTACGCGCAGCGGGCTGGCGACGATCTAATTACTTTGCTGGGAGGCACCGACCTCGAGGCTGACGGTCAACCAGCCGATCCAGCCGCCTGGGAAGACTGGCTCGTCAGCGTGAAACGGATCGAGTCCGGGCTGCCACCACGGTCCGGGACATGACAGTACCCGGACTCGAATACTGGGCTTTTGCCTCCAGTCGCCTTCCCGGCTGACGAGGATCGCGGTCGCCAATTTACCTACTGGTGCGACCCATTGGGACAAACAGCCGGGACTGCCCCCGGTTTTGTTGACTCCTTGACCTAGCGAGCTTGTGCTCGTGGAAGGATGTTGACTATGCCCACGGCTTATGGGGCGGAGTTCC
>NZ_JBFBEY010000062.1:0-4568 GCF_040683875.1 Arthrobacter sp. NPDC093128 | reverse complement strand
AAGCTGCGCGCCAACCTCGGCGCAGGCCAGACCGCATCAGACGCAGAAGCAGCCAACAAGCTCTGAACCGCTCCCTCGCTACAGCGCCCTAAACCGGCGCCTGACAGCCCCTGATACGAACACCCCGCCGCGGACCATCCGCGGCGGGGTATTCTGCGTTCCGTTAATAGCAAAGTGACGGTGCAGTGCCATTCCGGTCTAGGATCGTTCCTGTGAAGCAAATAGGACGGTACAGACGGCCAGGCCCGCCGCTCGTCACGGCATCGGCGTGGGGGCACCAGCGATGGCTGCAAAAGACGAGCTAGAAGCTGAGGGTCCGGGCGGAGGTGTTCAATCCGTAGACCGTGCCTTCCAAGTACTGGACATCCTGGCCAGAACCGGCCATGCCGGCGTCAGCGAAATCGCCGAAGAACTAGGTGTTCACAAATCCACGGTCTCAAGACTACTGGGATCATTGGTGGCCAGGGAGATCGTCCGGCAGAACAATGATCGCGGAAAATATCAGCTGGGCTTTGGAATCCTCCGACTCGCCAGCGCAATTCCCGGCCGCCTGAGCCTGGTGCGCGAGGCCCGTTCGATCCTGGAAAGCCTCGCGGACGAATACAAGGAGACGGTGAACCTGGCCGTGCTGCGGTCCAACTATGCCGTCAATGTGGACCAGGCCATGGGGCCCTCCACGCTCGCTACCTACGACTGGGTGGGAAGTCTCACGCCCCTCCATGCCACCTCCAGCGGCAAGGTCCTGCTGGCGGCCCTGTCTGTTGACGAACGGGACCAGATATACAAAAGCGTCAGCCTGGCAGGCCGGACACCCCGCACCGTCACCGACCGGAAAACCTTGGAGAACCAGCTCCTCGACATTTCCCGCAATGGGTACGCAGTGGTGCACGAGGAATTTGAGATCGGACTAACCGCAGTTGCTGTGCCTGTTTACAACCACGTTGGAACGGTTATCGCGGCCGTGAGTATCTCGGGACCGTCATTCCGTTTCGACCCGGAAAATACACCCGATCTCATCCAGGGCCTGCGCGAGGCCGGGTTGAGGATCAGTGCAAAGCTGGGCTACACCGGGCTTTAAACGCCAAGCCGGTGGCTGAGCTTGTTTCGACAAGCTCAGCCACCGGGTTCGGCTTAGCGGGACGGGGTGACGTCGCCGACCATTTCCTGCACCCAGTCGTGGAACGCGCTGATGTGGTGCTCGCTGGGGACCAGCACGCCGCCCTTGGCGTAGACCTTCGAGCCCATGGCCGGCTGGCACCGCTCGCAGGCGTCAAAGTCCTGCTGGTTCACACGGTGGAACAGCTCCACTGAGGCGCTGACATCCTTGCCGCTCTCCACCACGCTGGGCAGGTAAAGCCAGTCGCACTCCACGATCGTGTGGTCCGCGGCCATCGGGAACATACGGTGGATGATCACATGGTCCGGGACCAGGTTCACGAACACCGTGGGCTTGATGGTGATCGCGTAGTACCGGCGGTCCTGGTCCTCGCTCACGCCCGGGATCAGGTCCAGACCCTCCGAGCCGTCCACGGTGAAGCCCTTGACGTCCTCACCGAACTCCGCACCGTGGCCCACGAAGTACTGCGCGGCCAGGCCGTCGGCGAACTCCGGCAGGACCTCGGTCAGTTCCGGGTGGATGGTGGCGCAGTGGTAACACTCCATGAAGTTCTCAATGATCAGCTTCCAGTTCGCCTTCACGTCATACCGGATCCGGCGGCCCAGGCTGAGGTTGGCCACATCGTAGCCGTCAATGGCATGCACGTCACCGAGGCGTTCCTCGATGGCGCCCATGACTTCCTCTTCGAACGACGGCGGCTCGTCCGCCAGGCACACCCAGACATACCCCAGGTACTCACGGATGTGGACCTTCACCAGCCCGTACTCGTCCCGATCGATGTCGGGCATCTTTGTCAGGTTCGGCGCCGCGATCAGCTTGCCCTCAAAATCGTACGTCCACGCGTGGTACGGGCACTGGAACGAACGCGCCGCTTCGCCCTTCTCCTCCATGCACAGCTTCACCCCGCGGTGCCGGCAAATGTTATAGAAACCACGGATCTGGCCCTTGCGGGTACGGCTGATCAGCACGCTCTCCCGCCCAATCTGAACCGTCTGCCACGCCCCGGCCTTATCCAGATCAGCCGAACGGACAGCACAGAACCACATCTGCTCGAAGATCCGCTCCTGCTCAGCCCGGAACACCGCCTCATCCACATAAGTGGACCCCGGCAGGGTACGAATCAGACTCGGGGTACTAACCTCAACAGACAATTTGTCCTCCTAACGAACAAAGATCAAAAACAACAAAAGCCACGTTTTGTAGGGACAGATTTCACGTAGAGATTTTGAATCACGACAAGACCGCGGCCCCCGCCAGCGCGGAGGTGTCCGCACCCTGCGAACCGGAGGTAGCCGCGACCGGCGCTGTAAGGTTCCGCCGCCACTTGGTGAACAGCTTCGGCTGGTTCATGCCCAGGACCGCCACCGGTACATCCTCGCGGTAGTACACGGCAAGGCAGCTGTGCGTCAGGACATCGCCAACTTCGATTTCCAGACGGTCGTAGCCGGCGGAGTGGCCGGCGAACTGTAGCTTGACGCCGTATTGGTCGGACCAGAAATAGTGCGGTTTGGCCGGCTTCGGCATGGCGTCCGCGTCGAGGAGCGCCTCGACAGCCAGCGTGGCGCGCTCCATGGCGCCGGTCCAGTGCTCCACTCGTCGGTGAGTGCCCGCGGCATGGTCGAACCAGGCGGCGCAGTCCCCCACGGCCACGATTCCCGGCAGTCCGGTGCGGCCCATGGCATCACACACGACGCCACCCCGCAGCTCCAAGCCGGAGCCCTCCAGCCACCCGGTGTTCGGCTCGGCTCCGATGCCCACTACCACGACGTCGGCGGGCACATAGCGTCCTCCCGCCAGCCGGAGTCCGGTCACGTTGCCTTCGCCGCTGTAGAAGTCCTCAATGACGGCAGATGAAATGAGCTCCACCCCATTGGCTGCGTGGAGTCCGGCTACAACGCCACCCATCTCCGAACCCAGTTGAGCGGCGAACGGCACCGGATTGGTGTCGATCATAGTGACCTCCATGCCCCGCGATGCGGCAGCGGAGGCGACTTCCGCGCCGACGAAGCCGGCACCAATCACAGCCATCCTGCTGCCGGGCACCAGTTCGGGTGCAAGGCTCTGTGCGTCCCCGAGAGTACGCAGGGTGAAGACATTGCTCAGCCCGGCCAGGGTGGGCAGCTGCCGCGCCCTCGCACCGGTGGCGATGACAATGCCGTCCGCCTGCACGGCGCGGCCGTCCTTAAGGAGGATGGTCCGCGAGGAGGCATCCAGGGAAGCGGCCTCGGTGCCCAGCATCCATTCAGCCTCCAGCTCGTCGGCGTCCGATTCCAGGAAAAGGTCCTCCACTGTGACCGTACCGAGCAGGAAGTCCTTGGACAATGGCGGCCTGTCGTAGGGACGGTGCTGCTCATCGCCGATGATGATCAGTCGTCCGGTAAAGCCTTGGGTGCGGGCTGCACGGGCGGCGGAAAGACCCGCCAGAGAGGCTCCCACAATCGCAAGCGTCTTCATTTCGACGTTCCTCTTTCAATTGCTTTCAACGCAACAACAAGCGCCATAAGCAACAGCGTGATCTACGCCACGGCCACTGTCAAGGCCCGCCGGTCAACGGGGCCCAGTCCCGCAACAGAGAAGAAATACCTTGACAAGCAGTGTGACCTGCCGCACGCTGTTGCTTATCGCGATTGCTGTTGTTTCTTGCGGAACTCGACCGCCGGCCGTTGCGAGGTCAAGGTTCCACAAAACAACGAAGAGGTCCTTCGATGCACAAGGCATGCGCGCTCAGCGAACTGGCACCCGGCGAAGCGCTGCGGCTGAATACTTCGCCGCCCATTGCCGTCTTCCACACCGAGGAGGGCGAACTCTTTGCCATTGACGACACCTGCACGCACCAGGATGCCTCCCTGGCGGACGGCTGGGTGGAGGACTGCTGGGTCGAGTGCCCGCTCCACGCGTCCAGGTTCAACTTGCGCACGGGAAGCGTCGACGCCCCGCCGGCCAAGCTGCCGGTCCGCTCCCACGAAGTGACGGTGGTCGATGGCGACATCATGATCACTGAATCCGAAGAGGCTCCCAACCTCCCCCCTGGCCTGACAGTCGACGGCCACGTCTAGCACCAGCCCATGAATCCAAACAAAGGACTACCTCATGGCACTGAATAGTGACATTGGCTTAAAAGATGATGAACGACATAACGAAGATAACCTTCCGGACGACTCCAAGGAGTTGCAAGGGCAACCTGCCATCCTCGTGATCGATGGCCCGGATCCACTCCCTTCCGCACCTCACCTCGACACCGAGGACTATGACCAGCTCCTGCAGGAGCTGCGTCAGACCAAGACCGAGCGGGCCGTGACGGATCGCCGGAACCGGAGGCTCAACCTCGACAAGGTCACTTTCGGGATCACCGGCGCCATCGCCATCGCCTTTGTGATCTGGGGTTTCATGGGACGGGACAGCCTCTCCGAGACCTCCACAAGCGTCCTGAACTGGGTCATGGAGTACACCG
>NZ_JBFBEY010000061.1:0-4701 GCF_040683875.1 Arthrobacter sp. NPDC093128 | reverse complement strand
TGCAAACCCGCGTTTCCGCAGATCCAAGCTCCACCACAAGGGCCCCCACCCGGTTTCCGCACGCCAGTAAAGACGCCGTTTTTCAGGCCATTCAGAAGGGGGTCGGTCGCTATCTTTCCGCATCAGCGGCGGCGACTCGAATTACTTTACACGTCCAGAGGACCCCGCACAAATCCACCCCTAGGCGGTGAGGGTCGGCCGGAAATCCGCGGAATTCCGGGGATTTCCGGCCCGCCTTGGCGTCCACAGGGGCTTGTCAGCGCTGTCCGGCCTTATGTGGACTGAGTCACACCAAATACGAACGAGAAGTCGGCCTCGCGCGGCTCCAGCCGATAGCCTTCCAGGACTCCTGGGCCGCACGCCGCAGTTCCGACTCCATGCAGCGCGTGATCGAGGTACACGTAGCTGCGGCCGTCCGGAACCAGGTCGGGGCGATGGGCCGCAGCGTCCAGTGCCTCCAGGCTGTACGGGCGCACGGTGAGCGCAAACGGTTCGCCGCTGATGGCGAGCCGGCCGCCGTCGAGCTCCAACGCCGCCCGGTACACGCCTGAACGGGCGCCAGACTCCTGGGGCCGGACGTATTCCACGTCCAGGTCCTTCAACGGCAGTTCGTACCAGCCGCGTTTGGTGCCCTGGCCTGTATCGGGATAGCTGTGATGCGGTCCCTGGCCGAACCATTCCACGGACTGGGCGGATGACCCCATGACGATCTCAACCCCTATCCGGGCCCACGGCACCGGCCAGCCGGCATTGATCCACTCGCCGTCGGGCGTGACCCTGGTCCGCAGGCTGACACTGGCCCCGTCGCTGGCCCAGGCGTATTCGGCGAGTACGCCAAACTGTTTGCCGGCCGGGGCAACCCGGGTCAGCACCACAAGCTCTTCCCCGCCGCCCGCCACGTCACGGGCCGAAAGGCCGATAAGTCGGGTGTGCATCCGGTTGAGCCCGGCGTCCAGCCACTGGGTGGCCACGGGGCGCGGATCCGGACTCCCCCATTCCGCCCCGAGGTCATTGTCCGTGGCTGCACGCCACAACAGGAGCCGCAGCCCCTCCACTGGAATGCCGCCCAGCCGGATGAGGGAGCCCGTGGCCCGGTCGAAGACAGCCGGTCCTAGGCGAAGCAGATCGCCTTCCACCTTCACTCCGGCTGTAGCCTCAGGCATCGCGGCGACCGGCAGATTGGCCGACTCCTGGCCCCAGGCAAGTTCGTGGCCTGCCGCGGCCCAGGCGGCGTCTTGCCGGAGCACTGCCCTGACCGTCAACACTGCCGGCGACTGGGCAGTACCTTCCAGCAGGCCGGCCGGCAGCGGGACATGGGCGGATTCGTGCGGGGCCACCGGCGAAACGTCAACCGAGCCGCCGTCGACCGTCACGCCGTCGGCCTCCACAACGTACCGGAACTCCAGTCCCGATGTGTCAGCGAAATCGAAGCGGTTGGTGAGCAGGAAGCCCGACCAGTCGGCCGCCACCTCAATCGACAGCGGCTCGATGACCTTCTTGAAATCCAGCAGGCCCGGGCGGGGGACGCGGTTGGCGTCCACGAGGCCGTCGGTGACGAAGTTGCCGTCGTGGACTTCCTCGCCGAAGTCTCCTCCGTAGACGAAATGCTCCTGCCCATCAGGGCCCGTGCGGGCGATGCCGTGCTCCAGCCACTCCCACACAAAGCCGCCCATCAAGCGCGGGTAGCGATGGAAAAGCTCCTGGTATTCGGACATGCCGCCCGGTCCGTTGCCCATGGCGTGGACGTACTCGCACAAAACAAACGGCATGGCCCGCCGCCGTGCGTGCAGGCCGGCGTCGTCAAGCGGCGGCTCCACGCCCTGGCCGATAAGCCGGGTCTCCGCCTGGCTGGCGTACATCCGTGAGTAGACGTCCACGTAGGCCGAAGTCCAGTCGCCCTCGTAGTGGATGGGCCTGGAGGGGTCGCGGAGCTTGGTCCAGCGGGACATCGCGGCCAGGTTCTCACCGGTGCCGGCCTCGTTGCCCAGCGACCACATGATGACCGAGGCGTGGTTCTTGTCGCGTTCCACAGTCCTGGACATGCGGTCAACAAGAGCGGGCTGCCACAGCGGATCGGCGCTGGGATTCTGCCGCCAGCCGCCTTCTTCGAAACCGTGCGTTTCCAGGTCGCATTCGAGGACAACGTAGAAGCCAAGCTGGTCCGCCAGCGACAGGAAGTCCGGATGCGGCGGGTAGTGGGACGTCCGGATGGCATTGATGTTGTGCTGCTTCATCAGCCGCAGCTCGCTCTCCATGACGTCCCTCGGCACCACGCGGCCCATCTTGGGGTGGTGTTCGTGGCGGTTGACGCCGCGGAGCAGGATCCGCCGCCCGTTCACCTTGAACTGGGCATCCTCGATGCTGACGGTGCGGAAGCCGAGCTGCACGGACACGGTCTCCCCCGTGGTGCTGACCGTGGCGTCGTATAGCCGCGGCAGTTCTGCGGACCATGGCGTGATCTCCGGGAGACGATGCTCCACGCCTGCGGGCAGCTCCAGCTCCAGTTCCGGGACGCGCACGACGGCGGCAACCGGCTCACCCGCCCGGCTCACCTCGATGCGGAGGATGCCTTCGCCGGTGCTGTGGTTGAAGTCCGCGTGGACAAAGACGTCGTCGATGCCCTCCGCCGGACGGGCCTGCAGCGTCACGTCCCGGAAGATGCCGGGCAGCCACCACATGTCCTGATCCTCCACGTAGCTGGCTGCCGAGAACTGGGCCACCTGGACGGCGAGGACATTCGTTCCCGGCACCAGCACACCTGTGACGTCGAATTCGTGTGCGAGCCGGCTGCCGCGCGTGGTGCCGAGCAAAGTTCCGTTCAGCCAGACCGTTCCGGCGGACTCGATGCCGTCAAAACGGAGCAGCGCCGACGGGAAATACTCCGGCCCCGCACCAAATTCGAAAAGCAGGTCACCGACGGGGTTGGCATCCGGCGCGTGGGGTGGTTCCACAGCGAAGGGGAACTGAACATTCGTGTACCAAGGGGTGCCGTGCCCGTGCATGGACCAGCTCGACGGCACCGGGAGATCGCCGAAACCGGGACGGTCGCCACCGTCCTGCCAGCCGTCCTGCGGTGCCTGCCGGATACCGGGGTGCAGCCTGAACTTCCAGTCGCCGTTCAGGGACAACCTGGGTGCCGTGCTCTGCAGATATGCCCGGGGCGGCAGAGTGCCCTGCGGGGGAGCGACGGACGCGAGCCCGGCCACCTGTTCAGCGGCAAGGTCAAGGGTGGATTCCGATTCGGCAACGGCCTCCCGGCCGGCGGTGGTGGGCTGAACTGGCATGGCGTTTCCTCGGGTTGGGGTTTGTTCCGGAGCCGGGGCGGCGTTGTGTCGCGGCTACCGGCCAGATTCGTGAACGTTCACGTTCCTCAGGATCCTACGCGAGTACGCCGTTCTTGAACAGGGTGTTGGCGGCTTTTGCGACGGCCAGCCTTGCCGCTCGCCTCGGCCCGGCCGGCGGAGATGCCTGCGAACCGGGTCAGGCCGACTTGCGGAGGATCAGTTGATGCGCCAGTGTCAGCCGGGCGGAGTCCGAGCCCGGCGCCACGGCGCCCGTCAGGAGTCCGTCAAGGAGTTCGACGGCGGCCCGCCCCACCTCCCGCAGGTCCAGCGCCAGGGTGCTGAGCTCCGGTGTCAGGAGTTCACCCAGGGGGATGCCGTCCATGCCGACAACTGCACAGTCGTCCGGCACCCGGAGCCCTGCGTCGGCTGCTGCCTTGAGGACGCCGGCGGCCATGAGGTCGTTGAAGACCAGGATCCCGTCGGTTTCCGGCCGATCCCGGAGCAAGGCAGCCGCGGCCGCCCTCGCTGCGCCCGCCGTCTCCTCTGCCGCGATCAGTGACCACGGAGACCCGGTCTGGTCCAGCCGGCTGGCGACGGCACGGCCGCGGACCGTGCACGGCCCGATGTCACCCGCAGGTGAGGAGGCCCGGGACTCCTGGCCTTCCGGTGGAAATGCCGATTGACGGGTGTCGTGAGCGTCCAGATAGGCGATGTTGCGCCGGTTCGCGCCCCAAAGATGGTCCACGGCCAGATTCGCCGCCTGGGTGTAGTCGAAATTGATACTGCCCGCTGCGCTTCCGGGAATCTCGTCAAGGACAATCAGCGGACGACGGCCCAGGGCGGCCTGGGCCTGGTCGGCGTACCCGCCCAGGTATCCGATAACGGCGTCAACATGGGGGGCCAGGTGTTCCACGGCATCCAGGCCGCTCCGGCCGCCATGGCCGTAGTCGTCAACCACGATGTGCCAGCCCCGCTGGGTGGCGAGTTCCACCACGCTCGAGGCAAACGCCGGGAAATATGGATTCGTGAGATCGGGGATGGCAAGCCCTACGGAAGTTCGCGATCCCTGGACGAGGCCCTTTGCGAAACGGCTCGGCGTGTAACCAAGTTCACGTGCCAGCTCCTGCACGCGTTCCCGAGTGGATTCCTTGATTCCCGGCATGCCGTTCATGGCGCGCGTGACCGTCTGGCGTGAAACCCCCGCTGCGGCCGCTACGTCAAGGATTGTTGCCGGCTTGGCCGGGCGTCCGGAGGTTGTGGGGCTCATGGAGTGTAAGTCTAGAGCCGACGATGCGCGTGGGTTGCCCTGGAGGGGTGCGGGAGGGTCCCTGGGGTGGGGGTGTGTTTGGGTGGTTAAAGTGGGAGAGCCTCCAGACTGTGTCTGGAGGCTCTCGACCTAATGGTTGTCCGGCGGTGA
>NZ_JBFBEY010000060.1:0-4883 GCF_040683875.1 Arthrobacter sp. NPDC093128 | reverse complement strand
CTGCCTTCCCGTGGGAATGCCCGCAAGGGGTCGCTATCCCTCGGACCGCGCATTCTTCGCCGTTACTGGGTCCGGTGCACGAGACAGCCATTTTTTCGGCCCGGTCAGGGTTCCCCACACGCGATCGCAAGGTACAGATCGGGTGCGTGCCAGGATGATGTGTCGCCAGATCAATAGATTCTTGCTGTGATGTTCAGCAAGAGATGCGTTCTTACTGTCGAGCAAGGAACATAGTGGCCTCTGTGACTCATAGACTGCGCAAGTATCTCGATGTTCCATGGCCTCAGATCGTATTTACTCTCGGTACGGCAGTCATTGTTGGCTTCATTATGGAACCGCATCCAATCCGTTATGCTCTCGCGGGCTTACTCGTTCTCCTGGCGGGGACGAGCACAGTCATAAAGGTAAGGGATCGTCGTTCACGTGGGACCGCCCGCGAGGACGATGCCCGCAGTGGTCAATGAACGCCAGGTGTTCCACTAGACGTTCAGCTTTTGGACATTAAAGCGGCGCGTTGCCTGGGGCTGTTTGCTCCGCTGTGCGTGTAAGGAACCGGCCCGCCCTCCGGAAGTCACGGGCGAGAAACCCTACCCCGGCCGCTATTACTCCCACACCAATTGCCATCAGCCAAGCGAACAGACTGTCACCGCGGAGAGCTGAGTTCATGACTTGGGGAATAAAGATGAGCGGATACAACGGCGCCAGAAGCAGTTGCGTGGCGAGGCCCTTTCGTAATTGCACCGCGGCGGCCCGGGTGACCGAAAGATGTTCCGGATCGATGGGTGCTTTCCCTGCGATCTGACGACGGACCTGCTTCTTTTCCTCGTTTTCCAAGGAAAGAAGCACATCGATCCTCCCGAACTTTACTGCGGGTGCCACTTTCTTCGCGTTGTAGACCAAGCCTCCAATCAGGGCGCCTAGAAATCCAAGGAGAAACCCGAAGGTTAGGAAGATCGGCAACCTCTCCGGTGTGCCCGGGAAAGCCAGGGTTGCGCCGATGGTCCCGGCCGCGACCAGGATGAAGAATCCGGCAGGGAAATAGCGGGTGTAATAGGTTTTCACGGCCTCGCCCAGGCCGTTGTCCTCGACGCCCTGCGCTCTTCTCTTCGCGTCTGCCCAGCGGTCATTGGCCTCCGCCATGAGATCGTCAATACCGCTCATCGTTTTCTTCTTCCTCGAAGCACAAAACGCTGACAAGACACTAGTGAAAACCTGCTGATGCGTCCTGCCCAGATCCTCAAATCCTGAACTATGCGCACCAATAAACCAATGGCCCCAGCCCGCTGTTCCTAAGTCAACGAGCCCCCTCAGGAGGTATTTTTATCGCGGATTCGGCAGCCCTCACTCAGGGCAGCGATGATTCGCCGGCGGACCGTCCCGGACAGGGTCCTCAAACGTACGTCCGCCCATTGGTCAGAAACGGTCCTTGAATCCAATTGACCAACAGAAGATCACCGGATCCTGGCGTTCTCTGGGCTGTTCCTCGCATCGGACCAGGCAGGTCCGAAAACGGTCGTTACTGACCTGCTCTCGACGCGCCTTCAAAGCGAGAAAAGGATCCTGGTTGTCCATGGAATGCACAAGCGACCCAACACCAGGATGGCTGCCGGACCCAGGCCGGTCGATGTGCCTGTTACAGGCCTGATTGAAGTCCGGGCCCTATTGTTCACATATGAGCACATGGGCTGACCTTGAGGCTGCACCGATCAAGCAAATCTGGCAGGAACTGCGGAGCCTCCGATCACAGAAGGTGGGGAGGGCGATCGGCGGTGACAGGCGTGCCACCTTCAACGCCGCACTTGAGCAGGCGGAACAGCTTTTCACCGCAGCCTCTTCTATTGGCACGGCGACACAGCCGATACTGCTCTTTTACGGGCTGTCGCAGCTGGGACGGGCGGTCGCCCCAGCGTCCACCAAGGTGGGCAAGGAATATAGGCTAACTGGTCACGGCATTAAGGACGGCGAGCTTCAGGGGGCCGCGTCCCTAGGCCTTGCCCAGCTGGTCGTCCAAGGGCTGCCCAAGGGTTCCTTCCCCGTCGTCGCCAAAGCCCTCGACGCGTCACCGATGAGTGAGCCGCTGCCACTAGGCAAGATCTGGGGTCTCCTTCCAGGCGCGGATCGTTTCATGCTCCCCGGTAGTGGCGGACTCCAGCGGCTGGTGCTAACCCCCGAGAGTTCGTTTATTGTGCCCGGCGTGGAGACAGCAAGAGGTCAGCTTTCCCCATTGCCCATAGAACTACAGCTCAGCGTTGCTGATCCCGCCGGCGCCCCAGTGCCCGTTGATGACAAGGTCATAGCCAAGGAAAAGAAAGCACTCCGCGAGTTCCTCGCGAGCTACCCCTCGTTGATGGGATGGAGCCTTCCGGACCCTGTACAGCCCATCCCTTACGGGCGAGGGTTTTACGGAACGCAGCCCTATTTGAATGTCTCGCTTCTCTTTCCGAAACCGTCAGACGTGGACGAAGGGTCATCCTTGGCCCGGCGGGGTGTTGAGTACCACGGGGATAACCATATCTATCCGAGGCTTGACGACACCATCCTCCCAGCGCATCCGTTGCTCTTGTGGTGGTCCGTGCTATTCACACTCTCGCGACTAGCCAGATACGAACCCAATGTTTGGCTGAAACTTACTTCAGTGTCTGAAGACGCGAGTGCCGTACCTATCGAATACATTCTCGGAGAAGCAACCAGAGCAGTCCCCGAACTCGCGCTGCAAGCAATCATCCGCAACGCCGCCGTCGGCCTGTGATTCGCTGGTGGCTAGCCGTCGAGCAGCCACTCTAATGAAAGAGCTCTTGCCTATGAGCGTCCCCAAACGTGTGCCGTATCCGAGTCTTGAGCACTTCGATGAGCAGACTCGCGGCAGCAAGTTCGGCCACAAGATGACGAGAGAGTTGTACGCGTACCCCAGTCGATCACAGAAGCAGCGGCCGAAACGCGAGTTGTTAGGTGAGGATCTCTGGAACGGCACGGCGTGGGTGTACCGGGACGAGGAGCACACCCAGCACTCAGATCTATACCTTTTGGTGCAGCGCGACGCAGCACTAGTGAACTTTGACCTATCCATGAGTTACTTCGCGTCCCTGGACGTGGGTGAGTTTGAGGCGGCATTGGAGCAGGTCCTTGCAAAGGGCCGTAGTTTCAAGCCAGTTCAGTCGCTGAAGGATTGGGATGGCGTGGAGGGCGCGTACGTGATGGTCTTTGACGAGTACCGGCAGTTCTACGTCGGTAAGGCCGACGACATTCGCAAGCGGATCAAACAGCACTGGGGCACCCGCAAGAGCTTTGATCGGCTGGTCTTCGGTTCTAAGTACGACTCGATCTTTCCCGTGGACGAGCTGCGCGCTTTGGACACCACTCGGATCTTCGCTGCTCGTAGTACAAACCCGTATGCGGTGGAGCAGCGCGCTGAGAAGGCTGCTGACCAGCGCTTTTGTCTGAACCGCATGGCCGGCGGTTCAGCGAGCCCTTTGACGCTGATGCTTACTGCCATCAACCCGCGCAACCGCGCCAATGGGGTAGCATCGGTGACGCTGTCCTGGGAGGACTATGACCGCGCGTGGGATGGCGTTGTAGACGTCATTGCGCAGTCGAGATCTTCATGCGGTTCCAGCCTGGTCGATGTACTTGCCAGCCTGGACATGACGGTCTATTCAGTCGAACGAAAAGACGGCTCTCAGTTCATGTGGTCACGGAGGGACGCCATCGCTGGTGCCGCTGTCCGCGGCGAGCTGAGCGTGGATGAGTTCGCTGCGTTCCTCGAGGCGATGGGCGAGACAATCATCTGGCCCGAAGACTGATTCGCCGGCAGTCAGTACTCGGATTCGGGTGAGTTGTCCGCCTGTCATCCTTCCCGGGTAAGCAAGGGATCCCATTCCGGCACACTGGTAACGTTCTCGATTCTTTTGTCGCGCCACCGAGCCAATGCGACTAGGCCGATTGGATGATGCCGCAGAATTCAGTCATGGCCCCTAGACCCCGGTGGTGGCACCAGCTGCAAGCATCGAAGAATGAAGCATTACTGGCCGTTGACTTATACAACCGTTCCGGTGAAACGCGACAGCTCGAAGCGTTCATCGTTCACATGTCAATGGCGTGGTTGAGGCTTCTTCAAGCCTTTGTCGAGAAGAGTCGCGGCGATCTCTACGTTCGCGCCAAGAATGGCCACCGAATCCGTCACCAAGACGGCGGTTGGAAGACAAAGCCTCTATCCGAGCTGGTTGATGCGCACTTCCCGGAGAACGATCCTTGCCGAGTGAATCTCGAGTTCTTCACGGGGCTACGCAACATAATTGAGCATCGCTACGAGCGGGATGTGGCTAGCCTTGTTGCGGGCCGAACGCAGGCGTACGTACTGAACTACGAACGGATGCTCGTCCAATGGTTCGGTCCTGACGAGGGCATGGCGAGGCAACTGCGATTCCCAATGTTTGTTTCCTCAATCACTGACGACGCCGTAGCGGCCGTGAAAGAGGTCCGAAATCGCGTTCCAGGAGCGGTCTCGGAGTGGGTTCAGGACTTCGACGCTGCAGTGGATGCCGACGTCGCATCGGACCAAGCTTTCGACTTCAGGGTTTACCTGGTGCCTTACACGGGGCCGAAGACTGAGGCAGATGCGGCCATGACCTTTGTGAAGATGGAAGATCTGAACGATGAACAAAGGGCGGCCATGAGGCAGGTCCAGACCATCATTCGTGACAAGCAGGTGCCAGTGGCCAACCTCAACCTGCACAAGCCTTCTGCTGTCATTGGGCAAGTGGCCGCCAAGTTGGGAAAAGCGTTTAGCATTCCCTGATCTCCAGCCTGGACCAGTCCCTGCAGCGCATGGGCCTGGATTACGTGGACATCTTCTACAGCCACCGGCCGGACCCCGAGACGCCCAT
>NZ_JBFBEY010000059.1:1660-5423 GCF_040683875.1 Arthrobacter sp. NPDC093128 | reverse complement strand
TGTCCGGCGGTGACCTACTCTCCCACACCCTCCCGGGTGCAGTACCATCGGCGCTGTGGGTCTTAGCTTCCGGGTTCGGAATGGGACCGGGCGTTTCCCCCACGCTATGACCGCCGTAACCCTTCTACCCGGACCCCCGGCATGGCAGGGGGTTGGGAAATTTTGTGGTTACAACATTAGTGGTGTTGTTATTTTGTTGTGGTTTTGTTCCCTGCAACGAAAACCGTGTGACGGGTTTGTTGTTTGGGAACCACATAGTGGACGCAAGCAGTCTTGTTTCTTTTTACCACCCCTGGGTGCGAACCCCTTTTGAACGGGTTCGCGGGGTGGTGTGTGGTGTAAGTTATCGGCCTATTAGTACCGGTCAGCTTCACGAGTCGTTAGTCCTCGCTTCCACATCCGGCCTATCAACCCAGTGGTCTGGCTGGGGGCCTCTCACACACAAGGTGTATGGAAATCTCATCTCGAAGCGAGCTTCCCGCTTAGATGCTTTCAGCGGTTATCCCATCCGAACGTAGCTAATCAGCGGTGCACTTGGCAGTACAACTGACACACCAGAGGTTCGTCCGTCCCGGTCCTCTCGTACTAAGGACAGCCCTTCTCAAATTTCCTGCGCGCGCAGCGGATAGGGACCGAACTGTCTCACGACGTTCTAAACCCAGCTCGCGTACCGCTTTAATGGGCGAACAGCCCAACCCTTGGGACCTACTCCAGCCCCAGGATGCGACGAGCCGACATCGAGGTGCCAAACCATGCCGTCGATATGGACTCTTGGGCAAGATCAGCCTGTTATCCCCGAGGTACCTTTTATCCGTTGAGCGACGGCCATTCCACAATGTACCGCCGGATCACTAGTCCCGACTTTCGTCCCTGCTCGAGATGTCTCTCTCACAGTCAAGCTCCCTTGTGCACTTACACTCGACACCTGATTGCCAACCAGGCTGAGGGAACCTTTGGGCGCCTCCGTTACTTTTTAGGAGGCAACCGCCCCAGTTAAACTACCCATCAGGCACTGTCCCTGACCCGGATTACGGGCCGAAGTTAGATGTCCAAAGTGACCAGAGTGGTATTTCAACGATGACTCCACCCGAACTGGCGTCCGGGCTTCAACGTCTCCCACCTATCCTACACAAGCCACTCCGAACACCAATACCAAACTATAGTAAAGGTCTCGGGGTCTTTCCGTCCTGCTGCGCGTAACGAGCATCTTTACTCGTACTGCAATTTCGCCGAGTTTATGGTTGAGACAGCGGGGAAGTCGTTACTCCATTCGTGCAGGTCGGAACTTACCCGACAAGGAATTTCGCTACCTTAGGATGGTTATAGTTACCACCGCCGTTTACTGGGGCTTAAATTCTCAGCTTCGCCTTGCGGCTAACCGGTCCTCTTAACCTTCCAGCACCGGGCAGGAGTCAGTCCGTATACATCGTCTTGCGACTTCGCACGGACCTGTGTTTTTAGTAAACAGTCGCTTCCCCCTGGTCTCTGCGGCCCCGATCCCCTCCGGACAGCGTGTGTCCATCAAGGTTGGGGCCCCCCTTCTCCCGAAGTTACGGGGGCATTTTGCCGAGTTCCTTAACCATAATTCTCTCGATCGCCTTAGTATTCTCTACCTGATCACCTGTGTCGGTTTGGGGTACGGGCGGCTAAAACCTCGCGTCGATGCTTTTCTAGGCAGCATAGGATCACCGAATCCCCCCATACGGGGGTCCCGTCAGGTCTCAGGCATCATGAACGGCGGATTTGCCTACCGTTCGCCCTACATCCTTGGACCGGGACAACCATCGCCCGGCTCGGCTACCTTCCTGCGTCACACCTGTTAATACGCTTACCTCCCAGGATCAGGTCCCGCGCTCCACCAAAACCCTTCACCCACAAGGGGTGTCGGGCAGGTCTCGGGCGGTTAGTATCCCCTGTTCAGCATGGGCGGTTTTTCGCCGGTACGGGAATATCAACCCGTTGTCCATCGACTACGCCTGTCGGCCTCGCCTTAGGTCCCGACTTACCCAGGGCAGATTAGCTTGACCCTGGAACCCTTGATCATTCGGCGGACGGGTTTCTCACCCGTCTTTCGCTACTCATGCCTGCATTCTCACTCGTGTAGGCTCCACCGCTGGTTTACACCGCGACTTCACTGCCCACACGACGCTCCCCTACCACTCCACACTCCTGAACCAACCCCACAAAGGGAGCGGCTTGGATAAAATGTGAAATCCACAACTTCGGCGGTGTACTTGAGCCCCGCTACATTGTCGGCGCGGAATCACTTGACCAGTGAGCTATTACGCACTCTTTTAAGGATGGCTGCTTCTAAGCCAACCTCCTGGTTGTCTTCGCAACTCCACATCCTTTCCCACTTAGCACACGCTTAGGGGCCTTAGTTGGTGGTCTGGGCTGTTTCCCTCTCGACTATGAAGCTTATCCCCCACAGTCTCACTGCTGCGCTCTCACTTACCGGCATTCGGAGTTTGGCTGACGTCAGTAACCTTGTAGGGCCCATTAGCCATCCAGTAGCTCTACCTCCGGTAAGAAACACGCAACGCTGCACCTAAATGCATTTCGGGGAGAACCAGCTATCACGAAGTTTGATTGGCCTTTCACCCCTACCCACAGCTCATCCCCTCCATTTTCAACTGAAGTGGGTTCGGTCCTCCACGACGTCTTACCGTCGCTTCAACCTGGCCATGGGTAGATCACTTCGCTTCGGGTCTAGATCACGCCACTGCAACGCCCTATTCAGACTCGCTTTCGCTACGGCTGCCCCACACGGGTTAACCTCGCGACGTAACACTAACTCGCAGGCTCATTCTTCAAAAGGCACGCCGTCACAGCTACTTGTGATAAATCACGGCTGCTCCGACGGATTGTAAGCACACGGTTTCAGGTACTGTTTCACTCCCCTCCCGGGGTACTTTTCACCTTTCCCTCACGGTACTGGTCCGCTATCGGTCATTAGGGAGTATTTAGGCTTATCAGGTGGTCCTGACAGATTCGCACGGGATTTCTCGGGCCCCGTGCTACTTGGGATACTTCACCGGGCGGTACACAACATTTCAGTTACGGGGCTCACACCCTCTCTGGCCGGCCTTTCAAGACCGTTCACCTATGCCTGTACTACTCACCCCACTGCCCCGGCAGAGACAGAACGGGAAGTCCCACAACCCCGACCATGCAACGCCCGCCGGCTATCACACATGGAACGGTTTAGCCTGATCCGCGTTCGCTCGCCACTACTAACGGAATCACTATTGTTTTCTCTTCCTGCGGGTACTGAGATGTTTCACTTCCCCGCGTTCCCTCCACGCACCCTATGTGTTCAGATGCGGGTCACCAGGCAGCTCGCGCCCCTGGCGGGGTTTCCCCATTCGGACACCCTGGGATCACAGTCCGGTTATCGACTCCCCCAGGCTTATCGCAGATTCCTACGTCCTTCTTCGGCTCCTAATGCCAAGGCATCCACCGTGTGCTCTTAAAAACTTGACCACAAAAGATCAAAAACGCTAATTTTCGAGAGAACCACAGAAACCACTGCTCCACCCCGAAGGACAGAACAACAGATCCAGGTTCATATTCTTGGAAATTGCTTCTTATAAAAGATGCTCGCGTCCACTATGTAGTTCTCAAACAACAACCCCGTACCACACACCCCACACACACAAACGTGCATGCTCGGTGCAGCCAGGAAACCAGAAACAAACAAAACCCACACCACCACCAAAGCCTCCCCGTAAGGAAACCCGGCCATGCCATGGTCCTGTTGCCT
>NZ_JBFBEY010000059.1:0-1565 GCF_040683875.1 Arthrobacter sp. NPDC093128 | reverse complement strand
TTGTAGGTGCTCCTTAGAAAGGAGGTGATCCAGCCGCACCTTCCGGTACGGCTACCTTGTTACGACTTAGTCCCAATCGCCAGTCCCACCTTCGACAGCTCCCTCCCACAAGGGGTTAGGCCACCGGCTTCGGGTGTTACCAACTTTCGTGACTTGACGGGCGGTGTGTACAAGGCCCGGGAACGTATTCACCGCAGCGTTGCTGATCTGCGATTACTAGCGACTCCGACTTCATGGGGTCGAGTTGCAGACCCCAATCCGAACTGAGACCGGCTTTTTGGGATTAGCTCCACCTCACAGTATCGCAACCCTTTGTACCGGCCATTGTAGCATGCGTGAAGCCCAAGACATAAGGGGCATGATGATTTGACGTCGTCCCCACCTTCCTCCGAGTTGACCCCGGCAGTCTCCCATGAGTCCCCGCCATTACGCGCTGGCAACATGGAACGAGGGTTGCGCTCGTTGCGGGACTTAACCCAACATCTCACGACACGAGCTGACGACAACCATGCACCACCTGTGAACCGGCCCCAAAGGGGAAGGACTGTTTCCAGCCCGGTCCGGCCCATGTCAAGCCTTGGTAAGGTTCTTCGCGTTGCATCGAATTAATCCGCATGCTCCGCCGCTTGTGCGGGCCCCCGTCAATTCCTTTGAGTTTTAGCCTTGCGGCCGTACTCCCCAGGCGGGGCACTTAATGCGTTAGCTACGGCGCGGAAAACGTGGAATGTCCCCCACACCTAGTGCCCAACGTTTACGGCATGGACTACCAGGGTATCTAATCCTGTTCGCTCCCCATGCTTTCGCTCCTCAGCGTCAGTTAATGCCCAGAGACCTGCCTTCGCCATCGGTGTTCCTCCTGATATCTGCGCATTTCACCGCTACACCAGGAATTCCAGTCTCCCCTACATCACTCTAGTCTGCCCGTACCCACCGCAGATCCGGAGTTGAGCCCCGGACTTTCACGGCAGACGCGACAAACCGCCTACGAGCTCTTTACGCCCAATAATTCCGGATAACGCTTGCGCCCTACGTATTACCGCGGCTGCTGGCACGTAGTTAGCCGGCGCTTCTTCTGCAGGTACCGTCACTTTCGCTTCTTCCCTACTGAAAGAGGTTTACAACCCGAAGGCCGTCATCCCTCACGCGGCGTCGCTGCATCAGGCTTTCGCCCATTGTGCAATATTCCCCACTGCTGCCTCCCGTAGGAGTCTGGGCCGTGTCTCAGTCCCAGTGTGGCCGGTCACCCTCTCAGGCCGGCTACCCGTCGTCGCCTTGGTGAGCCATTACCTCACCAACAAGCTGATAGGCCGCGAGTCCATCCAAAACCACAATAAAGCTTTCCACCCCCCACCATGCGATGAGGAGTCATATCCGGTATTAGACCCAGTTTCCCAGGCTTATCCCAGAGTTAAGGGCAGGTTACTCACGTGTTACTCACCCGTTCGCCACTAATCCCCCCACAAGTGAGGTTCATCGTTCGACTTGCATGTGTTAAGCACGCCGCCAGCGTTCATCCTGAGCCAGGATCAAACTCTCCGTTGAAGTAAAACAAAAACAGACACAAC
>NZ_JBFBEY010000058.1:0-5486 GCF_040683875.1 Arthrobacter sp. NPDC093128 | reverse complement strand
GTTTTACGCGCTTGACCCGGGGCCAAAAAATAACCGGCGTATGCGGACGACGGCGGGAAGTTCCCGCCGTCGTCCGCTTCTGTTTTGCCTGAATAGGTGAATCAGCCGATCGGCTCGGCCATTTGCTCCACGACATACTGGGCATCCACCGAGGCGCCGGTAACCGGATCCGCCATTTCCACCTTCCAGCTGCGGGCGAACTGGTCCACGCCGTGGGTCATGGCCACGGTGCCCGAGATGAGGACCGTGCCTGGCTCGTTGAGGCCGCGCTCAGTGAGGACGTCCAGCCAGTAGTCAGGGCTGAGCAATGCTGCCAACGAGCTGTCCTGGATGAGCGTGTCCGGAGTGTCGCCCGCCCCCACCCATCCCTTCAACGTGATCTGGTCCAGGTGGTCCCGCACGTCATCCAGCAGCCAGGCTTTGCGGCCCAGAACGTCAGGGCTCGCGTTCTTGCTCCAGGCCACACCGTGAACCTCAAGCTCGCGGTCGGTGTGGTCGCAGGCCACGGTAAGGAGCACTCCGTCCTCGGTAATGACCAGCGCCCACTCGGCCTCCCCGGACGTCCGGCCGTGCTGCACGCGGACTTCGGAAACCTGCTGCGCGAGGTACGGCGAGACCGGGTACAGCGCCGGAGTGGTGGTGGGGCCGGGAACTCCCAGCTCGGCCAGTTCGGCAATGTGGGCCTGCACTTCCTCCTGCTCCCGCCCGGCATAGCCGGCGTTCAGGAGGTGCTTGACCTGCACTTTCCGGGTGCTGCCGTCGGGAAGTTCGAAGCTCAGAGTCGTCATGTTCTGTCCATCCTTTGCGTGTCCTGCTGGAGAAATTTACAAACCGGAAACCGGAAACAGTCGCCAATGTACATCCAGTATGCGTAATGTATACATTTAACGCCAGCGTGACAGGCGTCACCCGTAAACATCTCGTGGAGGACAACACCATGGCCAACGTCCCAGTTCCGGCTTCCGGCGCAGCGCCGCGTCCGGACAAGCCGATTCACCCCAAGGGCCTGTACAAGGCCTTCGCCGCCAGCCTCACCGGCACCGCCCTCGAGTGGTACGACTTCGCCGTCTACTCGGCCGCGGCCGCCGTCGTATTTCCCATCGTCTTCTTCCCGTCAACCGATCCCCTGACCGGCACCATCCTGGCCTTCTCCACCTATGCGGTGGGCTACGTGTCCCGCCCGGTCGGCGGCATCATCTTCGGCCGGCTGGGCGACCGGATCGGCCGTAAGAAGGTCCTGGTCACAACGCTGATGATCATCGGCGTGGCCACCGTCCTGATCGGTGTGCTGCCGGGCTACGACAGCATCGGCATCACCGCCCCGATCATCCTGGTGCTGCTGCGCTTCGCCCAGGGCGTGGGCGTGGGCGGCGAATGGGGCGGCGCTGTGCTGCTCTCCAGCGAATACGGCGATCCGCACCGCCGGGGCTTCTGGGCATCAGCAGCCCAGGTGGGCCCGCCCGCGGGCAACCTCCTGGCCAACGGCGCCCTGGCCGTTCTCACACTGATGCTGACTGAAGAGCAGTTCATCAGCTTCGGCTGGCGCATCGCCTTCCTGGTTTCGGCCCTGCTGGTCGGTTTCGGGCTCTGGATCAGGCTGAGGCTGGAAGACACCCCCATCTTCAAGGCGATCGCGGCGCACGGGGAACAGCCCAGCGCCCCCGTCTACGAGGTCTTCCGCAGGGAGCTCCGCCCGCTGATCGCCGCCACCCTGTGCCGCGTGGGCCCGGATGTGCTCTACGCCCTGTTCACTGTTTTCACCCTTACCTACGGCATCCAGTCCCTCGGCTACGAACGCAACCAGGTACTCACCGCCGTCCTGATCGGCTCCGCGTTCCAGCTCTTCATGATCCCGCTGGCCGGCGCAGTGTCCGACCGCTTCAACCGCCGGCTGGTCTACGGCACCGCGGCAGTGGTGGGTGCTGTGTGGACGTTCATCTTCTTCGGCATCCTGGGCGGGGACAACGAACCGATGCTGATCGTGGGCATCGTCATCGGCCTCATGGCGCACTCGTTCATGTACGGCCCGCAGGCAGCCTTCATCGTGGAGCAGTTCTCCCCGCGGCTGCGCTCCACGGGCAGCTCACTCGCCTACACCTTCGCCGGTGTGATCGGCGGCGCCATCGCACCCCTGATGTTCACGCTGCTGCTGGCCCGGTTCGGAACCTGGATCCCGGTGGCCATCTACGTGGCCGTGGCCGCTGCCGTCACGGCAGTGGGGTTGGCGCTAGGCCGGGATTCCAACACCGTCGAAGACGAGGACTACCGCCTTTTGCTCGAAGGATCCGCGGAAGCGCGCCAGCAGTCCGGCGTCGCCGAATCCCGCTGACCCGCAATCCGGGCGAACCCGGCCAACGCGGCCGGAGTTTTTGTCCACATAATGCGTCCAAAAGGCTTTGGAGCTCGCGTTATGTGGACAAAAACTCCAGCAGGACCATTAGGTGCGGAGCAGGATGTCCCGGGTGACAGCCAGGTGATGGTCAATGGCCGCCTGCGCCTTCACCGCGTCGCCCGACACCAGGGCATCGAGGATGTCCTGGTGTTCGGCGCACACCTGGCCGCGCCGTCCGCCGGTGCGGAACAGGGCGGAGACGCCCACAAGGATCTGCCGGACATGCAGTTTGCTGTACGTGCGGGAGATGAGCTCATTGCCTGCGGCGTCGATCAGCTGCTGGTGGAAGAGGGTGTCCAGCCGGATGAATTCCTGCGCAGCCTCCGGGTTCATCTGCTCGGGAAGCTGGGCCTGCTGGTCCAGGGTGTCCTGCATCGTCTGCGCAGGAACGCTGCGGTGTTCGATCACCAGGCGGGCGGCATGGCTTTCCAGCACACCCCGGAGTTCCATCAGCTCCGACATTTCGCGGCCAGTCACCGGCGGAACATAGGCTCCGCGCTGCGGAATCAGTTCCACCAGGCCGTCGGAGACGAGCAACAGGAGCGCTTCCCGGACCGGAGTGCGCGAAACGCCGATCTCGGCGGCCAGCTCCTGCTCGTTCAAGAACTTCCCCTGCACCTCCGGGTCGATCAGGACATGTTCCCGCAGGTACGCGTACGCCTTCTCGCGGCCGGACGCCGCTGTCCCCGAACTTTTTCGCATACATTATGTATACAACAGACTGGAGTAATTTCATGCGTTTAGCAGTGGCCCAAATTATCACCGGAGCCGATCTGGCCGCCAACCTGGAGCTGATTCGAGAATACGGGATGCGGGCCAAAGCGGCCGGAGCTGAACTGGTGGTGTTCCCGGAAGCGGTGATGCGCGCCTTCGGCAACAGCCTGGCGGACATCGCCGAGCCGCTGGACGGGCCATGGGCCACCGCCGTCCGCAGCATTGCCCGCGAGCTGCACATCACCGTGGTGGCGGGCATGTTCACCCCGGGCGAGGGCGGCCGCGTGCGGAACACCCTGCTGGTCACCGGCCCGGGCATCGAGACCTCCTACGACAAGATCCATCTCTTTGATGCGTTTGGTTTCGCCGAGTCCGATTCCGTGGACGCCGGCACGTCACTGGTGACCTTCAACCTCAACGGCACGGTGATCGGCCTCGCGACCTGTTACGACGTGCGCTTCCCCGCACTGTTCACGGCAAACGCCCGGGCCGGCGCCCAGGTCAACATCGTCTGCGCATCCTGGGGGGCCGGCGAAGGAAAAGCGGAGCAGTGGGACCTGCTGGTCCGCGCCCGTGCCGTGGACAGCACCACGTTTGTGGTGGCCTGCGGGCAAGGTGACCCCGCCAGCATCGGCCTGCCGTCCGCCGGTGCCGCCCCCACCGGGATCGGCCACAGTGCCGTAGTGTCCCCGCTCGGCTCCCCGCTGGTTGCATTGGGCGCCGGGCCTGAACTGGCCGTGGTCGACATCGACCCCGCCGTCATCACGGACGTCCGCGGCAAACTGCCGGTGCTCGCGAACGCACGGACTTTCTAGTCCGGACTTTCCAGCGCCTGGCGCACCTGCTGGAGCGGACGACGGCGGGACCTCCCGCCGTCGTCCGCTCCCTTTTGGCTGCGGTCCTTTTCGGCTGCGGTCGCCGCCACCTCGGCAGCACGATGCTCTGGTCAGGCGCAGCGCGCATCACTACCCTGACTGGTAAGCGCTCCCCGAGGAAGAAGGACAAAGTGGACGAAGAGGGCATCCTGAACCGCATCCAAAGGCTCGTTGAGGAGGAACGCGAGCTTCGCGAAAAGGCGGAATCCGCCGCGCCCGGGCCCGAGCACGCGCCAGATCGCACACGGCTCCAGCGCATTGAGGAGGACCTGGACCAGTGCTGGGATCTGCTGCGCCAGAGGCGGGCCAAGGTGCAATACGGCGAGAATCCGGAAGAGGCGGCGCCGCGGCCGGTCAGGCAGGTGGAGGACTACCGCGGCTGATTTCCCTGCAACGGCGCGGACCTCCTTGATAGCCCGGGGGACCGCCTGACGCCCCTCCCCTCGCGACATCTGCGCGACACCTTTGACAGGCTCTGTGACAGGTGCCATAGTCTTTATATGGACCTGTTGGACAGCTGGACAGCTGCACAAGATCGAGTGGTACGCGTTGGCGCGGCTGAGGCGGTTTTCGCATCCCTCCGCAGCGCCATCGAAGGCGGCAGGATCCCGGTGGGCACCCGCCTCGATTCGGAGGCATCGCTCGCCAAGCAGTACGGCGTGAGCCGCACGATGGTCAGGGAGGCACTGCGTTCCTGCACCGCATTGGGGCTGACCGCCACCCACACAGGGAAAGGCACCTTCGTCATCGCTGACAAGGTGGCCCAGGACCTTAAGCTCGGCAAGTACTCGGCCAGCGCCCTCGTGGAGGCACGCCCCCACGTGGAAGTGCCTGCCGCTGGCCTGGCCGCCGAACGCCGCAGCAGCGAAGACCTGGAGGCTCTCCGGGAAATCCTGCGGGAAATGTCCGTGGAGGACGATCTCCAGCAGTGGGTGCTGTTGAACACCGAGTTCCACGTGACCATCGCCCGGTGCAGCGGCAACGGCGTGTTCGAATCCTTCCTGTCGGATATCTGCGACGCCATGGCCAACCAGTCGAACACGCTCAACCTGGTGGCTGACCGGCGCAAGGAATCGGGTGAGGAGCACGCGCGCATTTTCGCTGCCATCGAGAGCGGATCAGCCGAGGAAGCATCCCTGGCCATGAGGATGCATCTGCACGGGGTTGAATGTGCCCTGGGCACCATCGTCCCCGGAAGCGACCACTCCAGGGCCGGCCATACGCGCTAAACGCTGAGCCCGACTTCCACGTTTCCCTGACCTGCCCCAACCGCCGTAAGCCCCGCGGGCTCCTTGCGGTGGAACCGCCATGCCCGCGGGCCTGGCTGCAGCAACGTCCAAGCTAGCCCTGGATTCTTATGCCCAAATTTTTTTCCGTCCACATTCTTGCGTCCAAAATTACCGTCCACGCCCCGTCAACGAAGCCCTGTGAGGACCCCATGACCACCATTGCCGATACCGCCCCGGACACCCGTTCCGAACACGATCTCCTCGGGGACCGGGACA
>NZ_JBFBEY010000057.1:0-6235 GCF_040683875.1 Arthrobacter sp. NPDC093128 | reverse complement strand
CCACTGATCGTCGTGTTGGCCCTAGCCCAGGGGACCCTGAGCGTCTGGCGCATCATAGAACACCGCCAGGTTTCAAAAGCCGGGGTGCGTCTGTCTGGGCTGCAGATCAGCTGGCTGAGGGTCATCCATATCAAGCGCGGACACGAGGCGGCCGTGAAGGAGCTGCGCACGATGTATCCCAAGATCAGCCCCCTGCATGCCGGGACCATCATCGAAAACCTCTACCGCACGGAGGAACAGCCAACGGAGGTCGCATGACATGAGCCCAACCCCGACCGGGCCAAAACTCGGCTTACACAGCCTGAGACGCAAAAAAGTTGCGGCGCCGGACGGGATGTGGAAAGCGACCCTTACCGGGCTTTCGACCAAGCTTCGAATGGACCAACTGAGTAGTGATCCTGTGACTACTTATTGCCTAATATCTTGGGCTCAATGATGATCAGATAACGCTTATCGAAGCGCAAAGCGGCTCGAATAGAAGCACAAGCATTGGGGGTCCGTCGTGGGTGTGTGTTGGTCAAGCGGAATCACGGCCAGAACGCTCGATGAATGATGGGCGCCCTACCTCGACCGCAAGGCGGCCTATTTGCGGGTCTCATAATGCTGATTCTCTTCGAGCTACTTTTGATCGTCGCTATCACCTTTGCCACGACCCTGTCGTGGTCGGAGGGCAGTTTGGCTGCAATCCCGTTCATCGTCCTGGTGGGCTTTACAGCCATCAGGACCTTCCGAAGCATCGCAACGAGGATAAAGACCCTCAATTACGTTTCGAACGGACGGTTGTCGATAACCAAGATGTTGTCTACTTTCGAAGCGCTTCTTAGTCTCGAGGGTCTGACCCCACAAGCGGCGTTGCAGCGGTGCTTTGACGCGATGGACACAGAGAACGGGTATGACAGCCGATCCTTGGCGGATGGGTTGGTACGCGGAATCATGACGAAGACGTTTGTCCGCAAACACCCGGTCTGCTCAATTTCCATCACCGACGGTGTCCTGCTAATGCGCTTCGAGTTTGAAGAAGGCGGAGCGATATGGGCAGACGGCGGCAGATTCGAACGTGAAGCCCGGCGTATCTGGCACCGTCTTCACGAAGGACAGAAGGACGAACGCACTCTATCCGCGGGGTAGTGGCGCATAGCTTCGTGGCCCGTTTCGTCGTGAGCCGAACCCTGACCGGGCCGAATATGGACTCCTCCGACGAGCGAAGTCCGGAGAACCGACTCGCGGCCGCGCAGAGTGAAAAGCGACAGTGAACGGGCAGTCTGAGCCACACGTAGTTGCAGTGACGCGATTCCATCATTCGCACCGGCAGGAGGCTGGTACTGCCACCTGAAAGATCCCTCCGGGCGCGTAGTTCAACTCTCCGGAGACGAACCCGGAATGCTTGTGAGGCGGATCTCTACGCTCTTCTTTATCCCGGACGACGTCGTCGCAATGACGGTGAAGTTTTTCTTGGTCGGTTTAAGTACGACCGCCAACGCAGTTCCTGTTGGACCTGCGACCTCTTGCGAGACCTCCGCACTATCCGCAGGTGTAATTTGATAATCGGCGCCACTGGCACAGTCCTGGGTAAAGCTCAGATAAATGAGCCCGGTGCTACTTGTGCTCTCAATAGGCTGCACTGAGCCATTCACGATGTCGGATATCACCGGGACGTCCCGGCCACGGCTGATAACCGTGCCACACAGCCGGACTTGGCCTTGATCGTAGACCACGGGCCCCTGACTCCCTATGGGCAGTGGACTTGGCGTGCATGAGGTGATCCCGAGCGAGAATACGAACACGGTGACAGCGATTCTTAGACCAAGACACATGTGCCCGACCCCCGACGGTAGTTCGTTCATTGTGTGCCCCAGCGGTTCGGTCCGCAATGAATTGCACTCAGGAAGGACCAGCGTGGTCGGTATGGTCCGAGAGTAGGCTGAGACCTGCTTCTCCGGTGGCTACTTCCAGATCTCCCTTGTCTGTGCCGATTGCTGCGATTTTCCAGGACCGCTGGAGCTCTGCCGGCTTCTTCGGGGGAAAGAGCAATCCGTAGAGGGACAGCTCGCTGAACTCCCGCACGTGCTCCGTGGGGGATCCCATGCCGGCAACCAGAGGCTGGAACTTGATAGTTCCATTGTTCACTTCTGCGATTCCCTGTTCCCACCTGCTGCTCAGTGAATCGGGGAGAGCCTTGGGGTATCGGATTGCGCATTCGATGAGTCCGCGCTCAACGTCCCGGAGGAGACGAATCTTCCTTTCCGCCGCTGCCAGTCGCGAGACTATGAGCGTAAGGGCAGCCATGACGGCGACTGTGAGGGCAATTGCGGGCAAGAAGCCAAGTGGTTCACGGAGGATGCTGGAAACCAAAAAGCCAACTAAGAGAACCCACCAGTAAGATCGCGTGAGGGCCTTTTCCCACCTTCCGAGGGGCGAGGGCTTCTTTATCTCAGCTGCCATGTTTTGATCCTAGCCCGCACTGATACGCAGGCCAGGAGGAATTGAACCTTGAACGAGAGCCGAACCTTCAGCGAAACAGAACATATTCACGCTCTTTGGCCCCTGTCGCGTCGGCTAGTCGGTTCTTGAGAGCTCCAGAAGGAAGTCCAGGGTAGTCCGGCCAGCGAGTACGGCCGAAACATGCGCTTCACCTAAGCCGGCGGCAGCCGCGATTGCGAGTGGAGAGATGCCTGAGTCACCCATGGCTCGCAGAGCCTCATCTAGTTTGCGGGCATGGTCTTGCGCGGCCAGGAGGAGGGCTTGCAGAGTAATACCGTTTTCTCTAGCAATCGCAATCAATTCGGCATCAGGAGCCTTCCAGGGGGCGTCGGAAGAGAACTTGGACTCGAAAGGCTGATCACTCATGGAACCATTGTCCAACGCGATTAGACCCAGCTTTCAGAATCGATTGGGTGCTCGTGATAGCTTTCGTGCCACTCTTGGGAATAGTTGCCTCGATCCACGTAAAGCCAAGCTGTCCCGCTCCTTCTGACGAACCCTGACCGGGCCGAGTACTGGCTCGACGGGCGCGTGAGTGACAAGAACGGCGAGGAAGAGCCAGGGAGAGGAAAGCTACCCTCAACGGGCCGACGTGGGCGAACTCAAGGGGTGCTTCTTATGCGGGCGTTCCGGTCACCTGTCTGGCCAGAGCCACACCGGATTCGCTCATTTCGTCCGCGAGCTTCAACACGTCGTACATCCCCAGCTGAAATTCGCGGCTGAACGCGGTAACCCGGGTTCCGTTGTCGGTGGCATCAACGACGAAACGGATGTGGGGCCGTACCTTCAGGTGTCTGGCAGCGTCGTGGTGGCGCCATTCGCCCTGCCACTGGCCGCTGATCTCCACCCAAACGTCCGAACCCGTGATTTTCGTGGTCAATCCGGGCTGGCCGAACACCCGGGCCAGGGCTTCCACCGCGTCTTGGGGGGACAAAGCGGTGAGCCATTGCTCTTCGTTCTGGAAGTGATGCCGGCCGGGCCCGAACTGCAGCATGATGGCTATGCCTATCAAGTTGGGCCATGACGCGGCTAGCACCAGGTGGCGGGGATCATCGATCAGCTGCCACACAAACTGCAAAACGCCGAGTAGAACAGTTATGAGGAGAAAGATTCTCCTCCAGATGCCGGGAACCGGAACCAGGTCCGCCGTGCCGCGTTTGCCGGAGGCAAGCCAGGCTCCGAGGAAGAGAGTAAGGAGCGCTTGGACACTGGCGACGATGATCGGAACGATGTCAGATATGGGGTCCGGGGCGGAAACCAGAACAATGATTACCGACGTGACGGCGAGTCCGGCCATGATCAGTCCCGCGCCGATCCGAATCCTTCTATCCCGCGCCGATGTGTCCATGGACCACTGTCAGCGAGCCTTCGTCCACTTGTCAACGGACACCGAGAGCGGCCGTTCCGTAAGTCAATCTCAGCTTGGGCTGGCGGTTCTCCAGTCCGTTCAACCGAACCTTAAGCGGACGGCTTTTTGCCCGAACAGAGGCTGCATGTTCGTTGTACGGCCCGTTAGGATTCGCAGTACCACCGCGGTTCAGGGATGTGTCGATCCGTGCAATGTGACTGTGCCGAGACAAGGGGATCCCGTTGGAGAGCATCTACGAGCTAAACGAATCAATTCCAGTCCGAACGACAGCGCCAGAATCGATTGCGGCTCTGATGGCGGGATTGAGGGCCGCGGGCTACAACCCGCGCAACGAAGGCGCCTCGGTCTCCGTGCGTGAGGGATCGAACTTTCCTGTTCGTTTATGGGGCACGATGCTGCCGTGGGGCCGAAGGAGCATTCCAGTGGGAATGACCGTCACGTTCAAGGAGACGACCACGGGTACTAAGGCGGTTGTTCATGCCTATGACCGGTTCGGCTGGTATCTCGATGCAAGAATAAACCCGGTTTTCAAAGAGGAATCACAGCGAAAAATGGCACTTCTCGTCGAACTTGCTCGGAACATTCTTAGCACCTGAAGTCGCTGAACAGAGCGTTGCGCTCCGGTCCGGGGTGTCGACTCGTCAGGCGGCCCGTGGTTGTGCCTCGGCCGGGACTGGCGTGTAGGTGGTGCCGTCGCGGAGCATGGTCACCGCCCAGACAACGGAAGCCATTGGCGCATTGTGCCCAGGTGGGGATCGTGAGCCCAACCCTGAGCGGGCGGAAATTTGGCTCGCCCAACCGACTAAACCGGTCCCGTTGAGCACCAGCCGAGACCGAATGGTGCCAGAGATGACTGAAAAGCGAAGGGCTACGCCACCCGTTCGTGTTCCTTTGAACGGTCATGATCGCCGTCTCTGCGGAGAACAAGATCGGCCAGTACCCCTCCAATGAATACAAGGTTGAAGGGGGAGCTACCGCCCTCTATGAAGCATCTGGAGAAGATGTCCAGCCACACCGTCTGCGAAGGAATGTAGGCGAAGCCCGAGATAATGGCGGCCACTGACAAAACCGTTAGCACCGTCAGGCGTGCCGCCCTGGACCTGACAAACTTCCGGTAGCCCACGACGACTGCTCCCACCACTGCGACCGCAGCGGCCTGAAGCTCCCATGGAAACCGTTTTTCAAAGAAGATTGAGAGGTTACCGCCGAGATCCATGAGCGCGCCCTTGGCCGTCAGCTCAATCTCTACCCGCAGGAAGCCAACTACAAGCACCGTCACTAGCGCTAGAACAACTGCCAAAAAGAACTGAGAAACTTTGGTTCGCATAAAGCATTCCCCCTAATGCGCTGCCTAAGCCTCGCCGTAGAGACTTGTGGGAACCATATTCCCGTAGCATCCACCGTGGCAACGCCTCATAAGACGAACGCCCCTAGTTCAACCCTGAGCGGGCGGAAAAACAGCCTCGCCAGCACCAACCCTCCAAGGTGGCCACGAATAGGCGGTCCGGAGGATTGCAACCCTGACCGGGCGGAAAATCATCCTTGGGTCGTCGCCAAGAGTAGGCACACCACAATGATGGCAATACGCCCAAAAGGGCGCACAGAACATTTACTCGCGCCGTGGAAGCCGCCCGCGCGCCAAGCTTTCAACAAGCTCATCAATTTCCTTCAAGCAAGCGCGTTGGGCTGGCTCGTCTCCTGGGGCCCAGGTCCATTCCTGATACTCCACGTCGCCTGATACGCACAACACATCGTGGTCGAGGTTGTCTACAAACCTCAATCACCCCTTTCCGGGTCCGCCACCAGGGCAATCTGGGTGCGCCATCCGTTGACGGTTTCGCGGCCGGATTCCCAGCCCTCGTAGGAATGAGCCGCGGCGACGACGGTCCTATTCCGGGCCACGGCGGAATCAATACTCATACGAAGATCGACTAAGAATGTCGGACTAACGGGCTCGGCTAGCACACGGCTCTGGCGTGGACGCTTGATCATGGTTAGCGCTCGTCTCCTTCGTTCGCAGCCTCATTCTGTCGTGGAGTAAAGCGAGTCTAGGCTTCGTTGTTGTTGCCTTCAAGACGACAAAATTTCCGACGGCGCAGCACAGATTAGGAACCCTGACAGGGCAGAAAAATGATGCTCCGAAGCCATGGGACGCAAAATGGTGGCGCATGGGCAGTTCATAGGGAAGCGACGCTTATCGGGCAGGATAGGTGCTTACGTAACCGTAGTTGCCTTGATGGTGGCAAGCACCCAGAACCATGGGTGACCCGGGTTCTCGTGTGTGTCAGGTGGGACTGCCCCCGGTTTTGTTGACTCCTTGACCTAGCGAGCTTGTGCTCGTGGAAGGATGTTGACTATGCCCACGGCTTATGGGGCGGAGTTCCG
>NZ_JBFBEY010000056.1:0-7304 GCF_040683875.1 Arthrobacter sp. NPDC093128 | reverse complement strand
TTCACCAGTTCCCATAAATGCAGCCCCAGTTGCACTGATCCGCCCGGCTCAGTCTCGAGCAAGCCGTGGACGGCGAGCTGGTGCACTAAGCGATGAGCTGTTGTGAGCGGCAGGCCTGACCTCTGTGCAAGCTCGGACAGCTGAAGACCTCCAGGGCCGTCAGGAAAGGCCGATATGAGCCTCACTACCCGATCCACCACAGACTCCCCGGATGCTGAGTTGGCCATACACGTCCTACTTCCACTCAATCGTCGGCGTCTTCGCTCAAACTCCGGCATTCCGGGCACAAACGCATCAAAACTCGACACCCCCCGCCCACCGGTAGTTCAGCGCCCGATGCACTATCCCGGAGGAAACCCACGATCCTGTCGATTTCACGCTTAAGTGTTTGTCGGTCTAAAAAACAGGTGGCGTATCTCCACCCATCATCGCAAGTTGATCACCTTCCATCTTAATCGGTGGCCCTGCCTTCGGTTGGCGTTAAAGCACTAGCAGGCATCTTCCGCTTCAGAAAAGTTGTATGTGTCCCGCCCGCTGCTCGCATCTCAGATGAGGACCGGAGCCAGGACAATGTCGAAGCGCGTGCGGGCCCACGACTGGCCGTTCACGTCGCGCCCGTCGGGAGTGAGGACACCGGCGGGCTGGGATTCAAACTTCTTGATGAGAGAGTCCTTGACGCCAAAGACGGAGTCGCCGATCTCGATCTGCGGGTCGCCGTCGACGAAGATGTGCGTCACGAGGGTCCTCAGGTCGGGGGCGGTGACCATGAAGTGCAGGTGGGACACGCGGACAGGGGACCGGCCAACAGAGGCGAGCATCTTGCCGTGCTTGTTCGAGTCCGTCAGGCTCCGATGCCTTCCCGTCACCGCCTTGCCCATTGCCTTATGTGAAGTGCAGGGCTGTGTCTATGCTGACTTGATCACCCGCGCGTTGACGGCCCATGATGTCGGTGACTTGGCCCTTGCGGATGAAGTCCAAGAAAGCGCGAATCATCTCAAGAACCAATTTTATGAGCAGTTCTGGCTGCCCTACCGGGGCTACTACGCGGTCGCCCGCCCTAGACCGCGATAAAAACCCTGTTGACGCATGTGCATCAAATATGGGTCTGGATGGAGCCGGCCTTGCCCAGATCCTGGGTCGGCCGCTTAACTCGAGCCTGTGTTGATCAACTGAGAGAGATCAGCGAGGCAGAGAGCGCTTCCCGAAGCGGCCCTCCGCCGGTCCTGTTCGCTCGCCCGTCACTTGTGTGCAAATTTCACGAAAGCCTAAATTGCTGGCCCTGATTCTGTTGGACTGGCCTATCCCTGCCGCTGAGTCAGGTGTTAGGGGGCAGCCGCTCAGGTTCCTCGAGATCCCCGAAAGACGGCCGCATACCCCTGTGGACCGTAATCCCTTCCGGCAGGCCGGTAACCGCAACCTCCGGCCCAGAGACGTTTGCCGTGAACCGCGCCCCACCCAGCGCGACGTTGGTGGCCTCGAAATCTCCCCAAGTCTCGGGCAGCACGGGGTCGAGCCACACCTTGCCCAGGGAAAGGTGTGCGTCGTAGCGCAGCAGGCTGCGGAACAGCATTACTGGGGTGGTGGCGGCCCAGGCCTGGGGTGAGCAAGCGGTGGGATAAGGGAGCGGCCTGGGGTAGTCGGTGCGGCTGAAGCCGCAAAAGAGTTCCGGCAGCCTGTGGTCGGTGTATTCGGCGGCTTCCATCAGCGATGAGGAGATCCGTTGGGCTTCCTTGACGAAGCCGTAGCGCATCAGCCCTGCGACGATCAGAGCATTGTCATGGGGCCATACGGAGCCGTTGTGGTAGCTGGCGGGGTTGTAGGCACCCATGTCCGTAGCCAGCGTTCGTACGCCCCACCCGCTAAACATCTCAGGGGACATCAGGCGGTCGACAACTTGTTGCGCCTTTGCCTCGTCAACAATGCCGGACCATAGGCAGTGGCCCATATTCGAGGCACATGCGTCCACCGGGCGTTTATTGCGATCGAGCGCGATCGCAAAGTACCCGCGGTCCGGTAACCAGAACTGCTCGTTGAACCGTTTCTTCAGCGTTTTGGCGCGGTCCCACAGTTCGGCTGCCAAAGCCTCGTCTCCGGCGTCGCGGGCCATCCAGGCGCGCGCGATATAGGCGCTGTAGACATAACCCTGCACCTCGCACAACGCGATGGGTGGCTCGGCGATGCTGCCGTCGGCGAAATTGACGCCATCCCAGGAGTCCTTCCAGCCCTGGTTGATGAGTCCTTGGTCGTTGAGTCGTTCGTACTCGACGAAACCGTCGCCGTCGCGGTCGCCGTAGTCACGAATCCAGTCCAGGGCTCTGTCCGCGTGGGGCAGTAGTGCTGCGATGTCATCGGCGGCGAGTCCCCACCGGCTGACTTCGCCCAATAGCGTCACGAACAGGGGTGTGGCATCAGCGGTGCCGTAGTAGGCAGATTTGCCTCCCAAGGCCAGCCCGGTACCAATGCCCAGCCGGACCTCGTGCAGAATCCGCCCCGGCTGTTCTTCGGTCAGTGGGTCCACAACGGCGCCTTGGCGGTCGGCCAGCGTCTGCAGGGTGCCCAGCGCCAGCGGTGCATTGATGGGCATCACCATAAACGAGGCCAGTAAAGAGTCCCGCCCGAACAGCGCCATGAACCAAGGCGCCCCGGCAGCCACAACCATTCGGTTCGGATGATCCGGGTCAACGATGCGCAAGGCGCCGATGTCTGCATAGCTGCGGTAGACGGTTTTTTCGACGGAAGGGTTCCCGATCTTGACCCGGGGGATACTTGCCACCCAGGCCTGCTGCCGGCTGTCCGGGGAGGCATGAAGGGGCAATCCGGGCTGAGCATCGGCCGCGTCCGGCACAACAGCCACGTGGACACTCCACTGGCCATGGGCGGGAATCACCGTGCGGAGCAGGAGTCCGTCCGTGCCAGGCTCAGCCCCTGGCGCCCGTACCGTCACGCGTTTGCGCACGTTGCGCCAGCTGGCTTCCAGGATCACGGAGCCGTCACCGAACTCGCGTTTCTGTTCCCACTGCCGGTGGAAACGCCCGTCCTTGACCTCAAAGAGGTCCGCGAAATCAGCATCCACAGAGAGCGCGAGCTCGCAGGTGGCAGGTTGGCGGGCGTAGTTGTGTACTGTAATTTCTTCCAGGATCCCGGCGCCCACGTCACGCTTGCGTTCCACCGTCAGTGGGCTGTCGGCACCCCCGTCAGCACGCACAGCCCTGCCGACGAAGATTCCCTGGTACGGCAAGGAAGTCCAGGCGCCCAACGCTTCCAGCGGCTGCCCGTTAATCGTCAGCACCCAACGGGACAAGATTCTGGTGTCCTGGTGGAAAACGCCGTGCGGGTGATGCGGGAAGATGTCACCGTTCTGCAGCGAGATGCAAAACGAGGAACCCTCAACGAGCGTTACAGCCCCCTCGCCGGTAGAACCGGCAGTGTTATCTGCGTTCCAACCGGCCACCGCAGGCATCATTAACACCCCTGCCTCAAGCTGATTCATGGACACCCGTGTTGACCGTCCTACATCAGTTTGAGCCCAACGGTACGCGGTTGAAAAGGCCCTGCATCGGCTGGCTCTTTTAACATCTCGATCGTCCCGAGTTCCAGATGCCCGCCCAGCAGCTGGCGGGCGGACGTTCGATACTATGCAAAGTCTCTGTCAGCAAATTGAGCACCAGTTATGGCGTATTTGCATTGTCGGCGCAAAATATCCGATGGAAGCCCACCAAAGCGAGCTGCCTAATCGGCTGCGAATCGACCGGGATGGGAAAAGAGCCCCAGGCCGACGCTCCGCCCTGTAAAGGCAGGGAAACAGACAAGGTTTCCCTGCCTTTCGGGTGTCAAGAGGCCGTACTCGTTTCAGGCGCACCAGTCATTAGCTCCCGTTGTGAACACAGGAGTCGGATCTCCCGCAAATATGCAAGCGGGGATCCCGTCTGCAGGGAACGCACTCCAACCCCCGCAGGCGGCCGCGAGGTCAGCTGATGTGCTGCTTACACGTCGAAGGAATGCCAGCTGCCATGAAAACCATAAGGAACGCGTGTGGGAAGTTCCACGCGAGCTACTGGTCCCTGGGTGATGTCAGCCGTATCAAAGATGAGGAAGTCACTCAGGTTATGCTTCGTGTTGTAGCCCAATGTCAGAAGCCAGCCGTCTGCCTCGGGCGCCTCGTCATGACGAGGCACAAAGACAGTTTCGAGGAAGTATTCTCCTCCGCCAGGGTTGTATTCCTTGTGATTTCCGGTTGCCAAATCAAGTTGGACAATGGTGTCGTGGAAGGCTCCGTCAACCCAGTCGCCTTTGTAGGCAGAGTAAAATCCGGTTGTGTAGGGTATACCGGCCCTTCGCAGATGAGCGTGGTTAGGGCGGTCTGAGGATACCGCCGCGGGCTGGCGGTTGTCGGTTCGGCCTGGTGCGGCAGGAAAGAGGTCAGGGCCTCTTTGAATTGGTAGCGACCAAGCAAACCAATACCAAAAGAGACCCTGACATGAATAACTCTATTTCTTGTTCCGATGGTCGCTGGTGCACCCGGGCTGATGCGCTGCTCGGTGTCGAGGGCATCCACGTCAGCACTGTCATGGCAACCGTCACTGGACTGGTTCTGGGCGTTGAAACCGGCGGGGAACTCGCAGGTTGCCCTGAGTGTGGCGTCGTCGCGGTCGGCCACGGACGCCGCCAGGTCCGGCTCCATGACATCCCCTGTTTCGGCAGGCCGGTGCGGCTGTTGTGGGCCAAACGCGTCTGGCGCTGCCCGGACCCGGGCTGCCCAAGAACGACATTCACCGAGGAACACCCGCTGGCCGGGCCACGGGCGAAACTCACTGCCCGGGCCGTTGGGTCGGCGACCGACGCGCTGCAGGCTTTCGATACCTCGGTCTCGGCCCTGGCCCACCAACTCGGGGTCTCCTGGCACACCGTCTGGAACGCCATCAAGGCAGAGGCCACCCGCCGCATCGGGAGCACCGATCGGCTCGCCGGCGTTGACGCGCTCGGTGTCGATGAGCATGTCTGGTCCCACACCGGCCAGCCCGGATCCGGCATGGTCACCGGGATCGTGGACCACACCCGCGACGCCCACGGCATGGTCCACGCCCGGCTGCTGGACCTCGTCCCGGGCCGATCCGGGAAGGCGTACGCCGACTGGCTCAAAGACCGCGGCACCGGGTTCACCGCCGGCATCAAAACAGCGGCGCTGGATCCATTCCGCGGCTACGCCAACGCGATCCGCGACGAACTGCCCGAAGCCATCACGGTCCTGGACGCCTTCCATGTTGTGAAGCTCGGATCAGCCATGGTCGACGAAGTCCGCCGCCGCGTCCAGCAGGACACCCTGGGGCACCGCGGCCGCAAGGGAGATCCGCTCTACGGGATCCAGAGGACCCTACAGATCGGCGCTGAACAGCTCTCCGACAAGCAGACCGCACGGCTTGATGCGAAACTCGCTGTCGGGGACCCCGACCACGAAGTCACCCTCGCCTGGCAGTGCTAGCAGAAGCTCCGCAACATCTACCACGCCCGGCCGGAACGGGGCCGGGAACTCGTCAACGAAGTCATCGCCTCATTCCCGACCTGCCCGATCCCCGAAGTCGCCCGCCTCGGCCGGACCCTCAAACAATGGAAGACGGCGATCCTGGCCAACTTCGACACCAACGGCGCCTCCAACGGCCCCACTGAAGCAATCAACGGCGTCATCGAAACCACACGCCGAATCGCCAGAGGCTTCCGCAACTTCACCAACTACAGACTCAGATGCCTACTCGCCGCCGACGGCCACCGACCTTACAGGATCAAACCAACAAACCATGCCCAAATGCGAAGGGCCACAAAAGTGCAGTCCAACGATGCTCTTACGCGAAAATCTAAGCGTATTTCTCGCATTAAAAGAGTGGTCACCGACGGCGGGAGGTTAGAACAGGACGACTGGCTTGATCGTTCGACCGCTCTTCGAGTCGTCGAACGCCGCGTTGATCTCGGCGAGGGGGTAGGTGCGAATCAGCTTGTCGATCGGGAAGCGTCCTGCCTGCCAAAGTGCGATCAGCTTGGGGATAAAGACCTGCGGTACGGAGCTGCCCTGCACGATGGTCTTGAAAGTCCAACCCTTCACGAGCGAGATGCCGATTTCGAATGACGTCTCTGTCCCGGGAGCTGCAGCTCCGACAAGCGCAAGCGTGCCTCTCAGGCCCAGGCTGTCGGCCCCCGCCCTCAGGAGCTGTGGGTTGGCGGTGGTGTCACACGCGGCACCCAGTCGACATCTCGCGTCTGCTCCCGGCCGGTCCGGAGGAGGCGGCTAGAAGCTCCGGGGCCCAAAATGCCGTACCCACGCGAGCCAGGTGGCGACACAGACATCTGGACAACCTAGTCCGTCATGCCGCCCCACTCCCCCGCCTCCATGAACGACCAGAAGCAACTTCGCTGTTTGTCATTCTGATCCCCATCATCGCTGGGCGGGTCCTCCGCGCAACCAGGGCGCTATGCGCCGGGCTCGATCCAACGTTTCGTTCGGCGCTCCTCCGTCGCTTATTTCCTCTCGAAACTTTGAATCGCTCCGGGTTCCCCAAGTTGCCCTCCGGACCCTCAAACCCAGCGGTGACTCCATGTATCAGAACGACGCCCAAATCTGACGGACACATCCGGTGCCCGCCAGCCGCTGAAGGAGAAGGACCATGGAACCGCTCACCATCAAAACCCCAGCCGACGTCCTCAGTTTCGTCGGGCACACCCTCGGGTTCTGGCCCCACGAGAGCCTCGTGTGCATCACCCTGGACGCCAACCGCGTCGGCGCAACACTCAGAGTCGACCTCCCCACCCGCGAGGGCGGACTCAGGTACGCACGCACCGTGGCCGACTACCTCGCCCACGACGCCAGCGCCGCCAGCGTGCTCTTCGCCGTGTACACCTCCGAGCCCCAGAAACCCGGGCAGCCCAAACCGCATGCAGCAACCATCGCAGCACTGACGTGCGCGCTGGCCGAACGCGGCATGACCATCCGCGACGGGCTCCTCGTCGGAGACAACACCATTTCCCCGTACGACGGCGACCCCCACAACGGACTGACACTCCCGCTGAAAGCGACTCAGTCCAGCCAGATCAACGCCGAATTCGTCTACCGCGGCAGCACCATCGCACCGACAAACCACATCACCCTGCCGGCCTCAACAAAAGAAGAACGCACAGCGGACGCCGTCGACGACCGAGTGAAAGCAATCCACGCAATGAACGCGGGCGAGGCCCTCGAACAAGCCAGGACACTCTGGGACGGCATGCTTGAGGCGATCTCCTACCCCAACGACGACCAGACCATCAATCTCATTGCG
>NZ_JBFBEY010000055.1:0-7497 GCF_040683875.1 Arthrobacter sp. NPDC093128 | reverse complement strand
TCGAACGCCGGCCACAGACACCTCCGGAGACCTTCCCGCTGAACCCGGAACTTCCTGCGAAACCGCGGGTCTGGGCCGCAAAGTCATGTCGCCTGGACCTGCCTGAAGTGGTAAAGGCAAAACCATGAGGAAGGGATCAAAATGCGGGTCGAAAAGCCGGCCGTGGACAAAGTGTGGAAATTGTCCACACCCCGTTTGGCCGGACAAACACGCGATGAGCGCGCGGTCTGGTTCGGAGAAAACAGCTATCCGAGGAAGATCATCGAAGAGAACTCGCCTTCGTCATATCGTCACCACAACCCATGACCATGAATGACTGAGGGCCAACACCTGGCCACCGGAACAGCCAGATAGGACGGCACATACCCCAGATTCAAGCAAGCGGAGGGCCCACCAGCCAGGACCCTGACCCCGCCACCCACACAACCGAATAGGCGATCGCGGCGCCCGGCACAGTCCGCGGCCAGTGTCAGAGGGACCCTCCGAGGGACAATGTTCACACATTAAAGCAAAAACCCCTCTGACGAGGGGTCATGCGTGCCCGAGGTGGGACTCGAACTGCATTCCAGCCCCTGCAAACACTGCGAAGTCCCGGAAACATGTGGAGTCCGGACCGATCCGCGCCACATACGACCCAGTCCGAGACCCAAAGTGTGGACATTGTCCACACTTCCTTTTTGCCCAGTTGACCTACGATCCGATCCGCTGCCGCCCTCCCCTGCAGTAGGCGCGGCAACTCTGAGTTCGGCCACAGGTCGACCCAGTCCGAAGCTCTAAGAGCGCAAAGTACACACCCACCTTCACCAGTCCAAAGCATTTCAGCCGGTACTCCCCCAGGCCCGGGGCGCGGCAGCTCTGTATGATGCACCACGAGCCTTTCGGAACGGAATTCCGGCCATCCAAAGCATCGGGCGCCTGCTGGTGCAGCGGACAGAAGGTTCATTATCCCGCACACCCACCATGCCGCGGACGCTTCTGGCACATTCCACCCAGTGCGCGGGCGTCCCCTTCGGCAAAGGGAAATCTGTCGCGCCGCCGGAATGCACCTTGCTTTATACACCCACACGGCACAGTTTGGGACTTCGCCCAAGGCCTGGGCGTTGCCCAGACTCATCAACGAAGCAGTGTCGGCGCCCCCCAAAGAAATGCCGCCGACACGGCCCCGTCGTGCTACCGGAACTTTGAGAAAGATCCGAGACAAGCGTAAGTGAACATTGCCCGATAAACAATACGGTTGGCCGGTTTTATGAGCGGCCGTTGGTTTGATTTTATTGACTGGGGGGCTCATTTCACGACCACTGGGATTCGTCAGCGCCGGTGATGTGCCTGTCCTAATCAGGGCTAAGACTTACCGCAGAAACTAGCCCGGAAAGGGCCGTCGGGTCCTCGTGTAAATCTCGGTGCATGATTCCTGGCAGAAGGAGAGCCCACATCTCCTCGATCCGTTGCATGACATCAGCACGGCCAGTCAGCACTCCGGAAACCATCTGCACCCCTGTGAACGACGCAACAAGGTATCTGGCAAAGGCCGCGGAGTCGACGGAGGATCGCACCTGCCTTTCCCTTTTGGCCCTATCAGTCAGCTGCTCCATGACGGCGATCCAGTCCTGGTACGGGCCCTGCACCAGCTGGCCGAATGCGCTCGCTTCTAGAGTCAGACGGATGCCCGCACGGACGACAGGTTCGTGAACTAACTTGAGACCGAATGCGCGGCACAGGAGGATCATCGTTGGCAGGGCTGGTCGGTTCTCCGCGAGGAGAGCTTCGCTCTCTGCCACCACGATCCGGTGCTGCTCCTCGATGACTGCTCGGGCCAGATCTTCCTTGGACTGAAAGTGGAAGTAGAGAGCACCCTTGGTCACCTTGGCTGCCTCGGATACCTGAGTCAGACTCGCGCTGCCGTAGCCGTGCTCCTCGAAAACCGCGGAAGCCCCGAAAATTACCGCCTCGCGGGTGGCCTTTGCGCGATCCTGAAGGACCATGAATGTAACCTCAACTCATCCATCCGGCTGCTTCCCGGACCCTCACTCAGTCGATGCCCGCAAGAAGCCGGCATCCTCCTACCGATCGTAGCAATACGGTCAACCGGTCCGATTCGGAGGCTAATGCCAGCGGCCGCCCAGTGAATCGCAGAGAGGCCCGTGAAGTCCCGAGCCTTGGCCGAAGTTGAACAGGCCCCGCATCAGGCTGAGCAGGCCGAAGACCCGGCCCGCGGCCGAGATGACGACCCCGCCGAGGCTCAGGCCGAAGAAGTCAGGAGAGGAGGGCTGGAGCCAGTTGCCGAATTTTCCCTGTGCCGTGTTCTCGCTCATGATCCGAGCACGTCCTTTCCGTCAGCGTTCTTGGCGCAGAAGGGCCTGCCAGGGCCCCGCCCGGCTCCGGGCCGCTGGAGCTTTCAGGGGCGGACATGGCCGTGGTTCCCTGCGCCGTGGGGGCTGCGGGTGCACCGGCCCTGGCACCGCCCGCACCGGCCGCACCGTTGATGACGCCTCCAATGCCAGTCACCAGGCTGCGATCGGTTTGAGAGCAGATGGAATGTAGCCCCGGCCGCAACAACCAGCGCACTGCCGCGGCTCCCGCCGTCCTGGTAGTGGCCGCTCTCCCAGCGCTGATGAGGGCCTACGGTTCCCGCTACCCTGCAGCGCACCAGGCCTTCAGGACATATGGGCGATCCGGCCTATGTTTGCCTCCTGACGCTGAAGGCCCTAGCCACGCGTTGCCAGTCCCTCTCAGCAGAAATCACCGCCACAGACGCCGCACTCGAGGAAATCCTCGACACCTACGCCCCAATGCTTTGCGACCTGCCCGGCGTCGGAACGGAAGTGGCCAGCCAGCTGCTGGTCACCGTGGGCGACAACCCGGACCGCTTGGGAAACGAGGCACAATTCGCTTCGCTCGTCGGGGTCGCACCCATACCGGCCTCATCAGGAAAAACAACCCGCCACCGGCTCAGCAGAGGCGGCGACCGTCATGCAAACCACGCCTTACATTCGGTAGTCGTGGTCCGTATGGCGTCCTGCCAAAGAACCAAGGACTACGTGGCCAAACGCACCGCCGAAGGCAAAAGCAAGCGGGAAATCATGCGCTGCCTCAATCGCTACGCGGCCCGGGAAATCTACCGCCAGATCACCAACCCCCAGTCGGCACCAGACAACACCGACCTGCGCCAACTGCGCACCACACTTGATTGCACCATCACAGCAGCCGCGCTCGAACTTGGCCTATGGCCCTCCAAGATTTCCCTCCTGGAACGAGGCCTGATCCGCGACGATGACCTCGCCGCAATCTACCGCCAGTGGCTAACCAAACAGCAGCCAGAATCCCGAGCTGTGGAGTAGGCCGTTCAGGGGAGGCTATTGCATCACTGAAACCAATAGGACTTAAATCATCTACTGGTTTTGGGCTGGGGTCTGATGAACAAACGAGATCAACTGCGCAATATGGCTTGCGGGGCGTCCCGTTTGTACTCATTCACTCCTTACGCTCAGTCGCTGGGTCTGTTGTCCTAGCTCCCGGCCGTACGACCGGAGCCCAGCGCTTGGGCGACGAGAAGATAAAAGATGTCGCAGAGCTGCCCTTATCGTGGAGCGAGTCGATAAAAGGTTCCAAGTCCCGGATAGTCTCCGCGACCACACGCAAGATGTGATCGTCCTGGCCCGCCACCCGATGATCCTCGAGGACATACGGGTCGGCGATAGCTTGGGTTGCGATCCCATAAGACTGCAGCTTGCCGGTACTGGCAACGTGAATGAAAGCCTCAACCGCATATCCAGCTGCAATGGTGTCCACGCGGGCACTGTAGCCAGTTATCACCCCGTGCCGCTCCAGACGTCGCACTCTGCTAGCGACCGCAGGGGCAGTCAACCCTACGTGCCGCGCGAGCTCTCTGTATCCGAGGCGCGCATCATCCTGCAGCAGCCGCAACAATTCCCAGTCCACGTCATCCAGAGTCACCATGTCTCAAATTTTAGCCCGTCGAGTTTCCAAATGCATATTCTTTGGCTTAAAAACTTTACAAGTTGCCTTCCGCCGACATCGGCCTTCTTCTTAGACTGATGCCATGTTGGAACAATCGCTCTTGGCAACCCGGCAGGTGTAGCGTGAAAGCAAGCTCATGGGGGCTATTTGCCTTGGTTTCGCTCCTTTGGGGAGTGCCTTACCTTTTCATTGAAATTGCACTGAGGGACATCGGACCTCTGTCAATCGCCGCCGCACGTGTAACCATAGCCGCTCTCGTCATGGCGCCGTTCCTGCTGCATCGGCAGCGCTGGCGGGTGCTTACAAAACGCTGGCGCGCCCTGCTGGTACTGGCCGTAGTTGAGGTCGTCGTGCCTTTAAGCCTGATTACGGTAGGACAGCTGTCCGTTCCTTCCGGAACAACTGGTGTGATCATCGCAACTGAACCCATTTTCATTGCGATACTTGCCCCCTTGCTCATCCGCAAGCCTTGGCTGAGCCCATTAGGATGGCTTGGCTTAGTCATAGGGCTTACAGGCGTGACCACTCTCCTGGGGCTCGAAGGTGCAGGACCAGGGGTGCTGCTCATCGCCGGTGCAGCCCTTGCCTACGGACTGGGTGCCATCCTGATTGATCACTGGTTTAGCGATCATGATGCACTGACAGTCGCCGCCGCCATGATCCTGACTGCTGCCCCCCTGCTCATCGCCATTGCAGTGGCGGCCGAACCGATCCGGGCACCCTCGAACACCACGGTATTTGCCCTCATCACGCTGGGAGTTGCGTGCACAGCAGGCGGCTTTAGTGCATTCTTCGCACTCATCAAGTGCGCCGGGCCGACCATTGCAGCCCTCACAACATATACCGCACCGATTATTGCGGTCGTGGCAGGGGTTTTCGTCTTGCACGAAAAGCTGACCCTCTGGCAGGTACTCAGCTGCTCACTGATCCTTGTTGGTGCGGCGTTTATCGTGCGTCCAAGAGGCAGGAGTGGGCGACGGCCCTCAAAAATGAACCCTGCAGAGCAAAGCTCGATCAAACACTAGAACGCGCTAATGAAGTTGGGCTCCGTCTGTGCGGGACTTCGAGAAGGTGGCGGCCGCCACCGAAGAATAGAATCTTCCAAGCGGCCGAAACGATTTGACGACTACAGGAGCATCGTCGTAGACAGATCAGGGCCAGGGCGGCCGGAGCTCTGTGACGGACGCCCTGGACCCAACAGCCGGCCGCGCCAGCGGACGCCCAGACGAGGGCGGGCCCCGCGAGCATGCCTTGAGCGTGTGGGCCTAGATTGATCGTATGAGCGATGAACTGGTGATCAGGCAGGTCTGGCCGGTACCGCGCGGGCATTCGGTGCTCTCGCCGTTTGAGGCATCGGAGGACTTCGAGCAGGTGTGCTGGCAGGCGAACGAAGCCATCGCCGCATCCCCGTCAGACCTGTTCTACACCTTCACCACGGCCGGGCAGCAAGTTGCCCGCCTTATCGTCGTCGATCACCCGGACCTTGATCCCGGTTACGACGTCCTGGAAGCGGCGGAAGGTCTGGAGATTGACATCATGGAAGTCGCCAGCGGGTACCGCCGCCAGGGGCTCGGCACACAGGCCATTGAACTGCTGCGCCGGCAGCATCCCGGCAGGACTGTGTTCGCCAGGCCGCCTGAGAGCGAGGACGCGTTCTGGCAGTCCCTGGGCTGGGACCTCGTACGCCATGCCCAGAACGGGGACTATCCCCCGCTGTTCCTGAAGCGCTGACCAAGACCCGCGGCCGCCGGTTGGGGTGCATTGTCCCGGTTGTGCCCATGGGGGTCAGGTGGAGCCCTCCCCACAGCTCAAGGCTGGGCGGTTTCCAACGACTGTCGCAACAGTCAGGTTTTTGACCCTAGCAGCACGCTGATTGCGGGTGGCAGGACACAAGCCGCGACGCTGATCCTTTGTGTGGAGGTATGCCAGATGGCGCCCCGTCACCGGCGAATGCACAGGACGAGTCTTAGGGAACGTTCCTCGAACATTGTTTCTGCGAAGGTAGTCGGTCTCTGAGTGCGCCCGGCTTGGGACCGTCTTACGGGACAGTTTGTGCGGGCGGGGGTGCGAGAAATATTTGGCTGTGTTTCGTGGGGTGGTGGGTCAGCCCGGGTGCCCGGAAGGGTACCTCGGCCGTCGGTGTACTGCACGGCTGCCCGGAAGCGAGGCCATCGATTCGCTCAGCCGATCGGTACCTTAACTGGCATGAACCTGTACGGACCTCCGCACTCGCGGCCATTGGGATACTCCCCGGTGGGCTCCGTTTCGATAGGAAATGTGCGCGCAATGCGGGAACCCGACGAGAGCGCGGCTTCAACGTAGACAGTTCTCACGCTGGCGGGTGCGACGAGGTAAGGCGCTGACTGGGGCACCATCCACTTGCCATCGGGGCTTTTGGCCACCGGCGCTGGAGTGCAGTCTTCCTCGAAGCAGGCTGCGACCGACGTGGGTTCATGGGAAAATTGGAGCTCCACTGGGCCGACGTAGGCGTATCCCATGGCCGGGCACACCCCGTTCCCCGGCCGGCTAAACAGCAGGAGTGCCAAGGCCACAACGGCGGCACCGACGCCAAGGCCGACTAGAAGTAACCCGCGAGGCTTCATGGTGCGAGCTTAGCCCCGAGAGGCCCCCGCGAACGGAACTGCTTGGGTTCAGTCTTCGGCGTGCCAGGCATCGATCATCACAGTGCCGCGCGGCGAGTTCAACGTGGCGCTGAGCGGCGCGGGGTTGGCAGGCTCGACAGGGGTCGCTAGCACTTCTGGCAGCTTCAACACGTCGAGCGCCTCCTGCGGCAACCCGCGCAATACCAGTTCCTGCAACGTCAAGGGTGTCTTTGGAAGGTGCGCACATGGATGTGCTCCCGCCCACTCGATTAAAGTCGGCAACGCGCCAGCGCATTCGGTACGGCCATCGTCGCGTACTGTGATGCGCCACTTCAACAGGCCGTACGCCGTATCGCGCTGCACTGCCAGCGGCAGGCCGGGGTCGAGGGCGCAGTTGGCCAGGCTCTGCCGCAGCATTTCGATCATGTCCGTCCGCGCGACTGCATGGACCAGTCGGGGCAGTTCGCGCACGGCTTCGCGCAACGCTGGCTGGTCCAGCCCGAACCAGCGGGGCCAACCTGGCGCCGGCGCTTCAGGATCAATCGCGATGATCTCTATGTAGCACTGCGGGAAGCGCACCGTGCTGATGTTCATCACTCGGTTGTGTGTGCCCATCAAGGCGTGTTTGCCGCCACCGGAGGGCTGGACGCCGAACGTGGCCTCGCACCAGGCCGCGCCCTGTTCCAGCGAATCTGCGGCGATGACCAAGTGATCGATGCGCGCGTTCACAGCAACACTATATCGGGCGCGTTTTCGCGCAGGTCACCCCGTCAAGTGCGCCCGAAGGAGATTACCCCCGCCGATCAACCAACGAAATCACCGGGACTGCCCCGGCTTTTGTTGACTCGGGGTCTTAGGCCGCTGTGAGCGCGGTCCGGTTGATTGTTTCATATTCGATTGGCGTGAGTTTTCCCAG
>NZ_JBFBEY010000054.1:0-7787 GCF_040683875.1 Arthrobacter sp. NPDC093128 | reverse complement strand
ATCACCGACCTCGCCAACAGGTGGGGGTTCTACCACCCGAGCCGGTTCGCCGCCAGGTACCGGCAAAAGTACGGCGAACTCCCCAGCGAAACCCTGCAACGGCACGTCTAAACATCAATACCGCCGCTTACGCTGCACCGAACGAATTGAGTAATTATGGGCTACACCCTTGCCGAAAAAGTGTGGAACTCCCACATCGTGCGCCACGAGGACGGTAAGCCGGACCTCCTCTACATCGATCTCCATCTCGTCAACGAGGTCACCAGCCCGCAGGCATTCCAGGGCTTGGCGTTGACCGGTCGGAAGGTGCGCAGGCCGGATCTGACGATTGCGATGGAGGACCATAATGTGCCCACGATTGGGATCGATAAGCCGATAGCGGATCTGACGTCGCGTCTGCAGGTTCAGACGCTGAGAGAGAATTGCGCCAAGTACGGGATCAACCTGTTCAACATGGGCAGCACGGAACAGGGCATCGTTCATGTCGTGGGCCCGCAGCTTGGCCTGACCCAGCCAGGGATGACCATCGTGTGCGGCGACTCCCACACCTCTACGCACGGCGCGTTCGGCGCACTTGCCTTCGGCATCGGAACCAGCGAGGCCGAACACGTCCTCGCGACCCAGACGCTCCCGCTGCAACCGTTCAAGACCATGGCCGTCAACATCCAGGGTCAGCTTTCCCCCGGAGTCACATCTAAAGACGTCATCCTCGCCCTGATCGCACAGATCGGAACCGGTGGGGGTCAGGGCTACGTGCTGGAATATCGGGGCGACGCCATCAAGGACATGTCCATGGAGGCGCGGATGACCGTCTGCAACATGTCTGTGGAGGCAGGTGCCCGTGCGGGTTTGATCGCACCGGATACCAAGACCTTGGAATATCTCAGGGGCAAGCCTCACTCGCCTGCCGACGATGAGTGGGCTTTGGCTACGGAGTACTGGCTTTCGCTGGGAAGCGACCCGGACGCCGTCTATGACGCCGAGGTGACCCTGGATGCTACACGGATCACACCGTTCGTCACCTGGGGAACCAACCCGGCGCAAGCGGTACCCATCAGCGGCAACGTACCCGATCCCGATGGCTTCTCTGAAGAACGCGACCGGTCGGCAGCGAAAAGATCACTTGCCTACATGGGGCTCGCAGCCGGGACTGCCATGAGGGACATTGCCGTCGACGTGGTCTTCCTTGGTTCGTGCACCAACGGCCGCATCGAAGACCTGCGTGCCGCCGCAGCAGTTCTGACCGGACAGCGCATCAAGGAGGGCCTGCAGATGCTCGTCGTCCCCGGCTCGATGCAGGTCAAAGCTCAGGCGGAGAAGGAAGGGCTCGACCAGATCTTCCTAGATGCGGGGGCCGAATGGCGGTTTGCTGGCTGCTCTATGTGTCTGGGAATGAACCCGGACCAGGTACCGGCCGGCAACCGCTGCGTATCCACGTCCAACCGGAACTTCGAAGGCCGCCAAGGCAGGGGCAGTATGACGCACCTCGTCTCGCCCCCGGTAGCAGCCGCAACCGCCATCCGGGGAACCATCTCAACACCTTCAGACCTGCAGAAAACCGGAACAGGAAAGTAGCATGCAAAAATTCACCGTCCACACCGGCGTAGCCATGCCCCTGAAGCAGACCAACGTCGACACAGACCAGATCATCCCGTCCAAGTACCTCAAGAGGATCAGCCGGATCGGGTTCGCCGATGCCCTTTTCGCCGACCTTCGCGCGGACGAACAATTCCCTCTCGATAACCCCCGGTTTGACGGTGCTTCAATCCTGGTTGCCGGAGCTGACTTTGGAACAGGATCATCCAGGGAACACGCCGTGTGGGCCCTCATGGACAACGGATTCAAAGTCGTCATCTCACCAAAATTCGCTGACATCTTCCGGGGAAACTGCGGAAAAGCGGGTCTCGTTGCCGCAAAACTGGACCAGGCAGACGTGGAGGACATCTGGAGAGCCATCGACAGGACCCCCGGTCTCCAATTGACAGTCAACCTCCCCGATCAAAGCATCACCTGCGCGGAACGCAAGTACACCTTCGATATCGACAACTACGTAAAATGGCGCCTCCTCGAAGGACTAGACGACATCGACCTGACAGAACGAGCCAACGCCGACATCGAAACCTTTGAAGCAGAGAGACCAACCTTCCTGCCAACGGTACGTTAGCGCTGCATGGGCCCAGATTCCGGGGTGACGCCATGCGGATTTCCCCAACAAACACCGAACGAAAGGCCTGTAACAGTGGGCTTCGCCGCAAAAAAGCTCGGGGGCCAAGACCCCTTCTGGTCTGAAGAACTTACGGTGGCTGCTGCTGTTTACGGCACGGCGGCGCATATGCAAATCATCCGCTATTTGCGGGCGAACGGACCCTCCACCCGCCACGAGGTCGCCCACTGCACCGGCCTCAGCTTCGGCCTCGCCGCGCAATGCCTGAACAGGCTCAAAAGCGCCGGAGTCGTGACGACCCCACTGGAGGAGCAGAACGCCAGGACATACGCCATTGAGACAGCGCGCGCCCGGTACCTCTTCCACGCGCTCGAATGCTACCTCAACATCGGGCTGGAGGACCGGAGAGATGCATCGGGCTTCGCCGGCGTACTGCCACTTCATGGCGGACTGAGGCGGCAAACCGGTTAAGATCGCCGGCTATTGTCTGCTCAGGCTGCGTCCATCACGCCTAAGTCAAAAGACTGCAGAAAGCGGCTGTTGGATGGCACTGAACGGATGGTGTGACCCAGCTCTCAGTCAATATCGTCTAGGTATGAGCCAACGCCGAACAATGAAGGTTCGCTGAAAGGAATTCGAAAGCACACATCGTGATCTCCTCCTTCAAGGAGAAGGCAGAGGCAATAGCGCTCGCCACTGCACCGCATACCGACTCGACCGGCGGCTCAATGGACAAAGGACGTCCACGCAGTTCTCAGAGTAGAGGACGATGCAGGTGCCGGCACGGTGAGCCAGCACTACCCAATCGTTGTACCGCAAGAACCGTTCTACTATCCGATTCCCCTGGAGCCGGATATGAGAACGGGATGGAACTAACCAATGGATACACAGACTAAGTCTGTTTTGAGTCGAATTGACCGGCGCAACTCCGCGATTCAATCAAGCTCGTATAGAAAGAAACCAAACAAATGACAATGCCTGCCCACGAATTGGACACCTTCGGCGTCGGAAACGTCGCCCTCGAATCAACCCCGATCATGAATGACCAGAAGATGAAACTTGGACTCTTCGCGTTCAACTGCAGCGGGGGCATGGTGATGAGTAACGCTCCCACAACGTTCAGAGTCACTTGGGACCAGCAGGTCAAGATTGCGCAGCTTGCCGATCGCATCGGCTTTGAAGCAATCGTCCCGGTCGCCCGTTGGCGGGGCTTCGGCGGCGACACCAACTTCAACGGTGTTTGCTTCGAAACCTTTACGTGGGCTGCTGGACTTGCCCAAGCTACGGAAAGAATCCAAGTCTTCACCACCACTCACGTACCCACGGTCCACCCGATTGTCGCCGCGAAGGCCGCTACAACCATCGACCACATCTCAGGGGGACGGTACGGTATCAACGTTGTTATGGGCTGGTTCCCGCCGGAAATGGAAATGTTCGGCAATAAGCAGAAAGCCCACGACGACCGTTACAAATTCGGCGCCGAGTGGCTGGACTTCGTCGAAGAACTGTGGAGCAAGCCGGGCGAATTCGACTTCAAAGGCGAGTTCTTCGACGCGAACGGAGTCGAGGCGTACCCCAAACCGTTGACTGGACCCCGGCCCGCATTGATCAACGCGGGAAGCTCACCAGCCGGACTGGAATTCTCCGCCAAGTATGTGGATGTGAACCTCACTGCATTGGACAGCCTTGAAAGCATGCGCGAACACTCTACGAAAATCAAAACGCGGGCGCGTGACGGATATGGCAGGAAGATCCAAGTAATGACTTACGCGCTCGTTGTGTGCAGGGATACGGAAGAAGAGGCGCAGGCAGCGCACCGACAGATCATCGAAGAAGGCGACTGGGCCGGCGCGCGCAACGTGATGAGCGCCCTCGGTATGGAAAGCGAGTCGTTCGCCGCGCAAATCGAAAAGTACCAGGAGCGGTTCATTGCTGGCTGGGGCGGGATCAACATTGTCGGCACGCCAGAGCAAGTGGTCGAGCAGTTCCGTGAGCTCTCCGATGCCGGCATGGACGGCGCCATCCTGGGATTCCTTGACTACGAGAAGGAGCTGGAGCACTTCAATGAAAAGGTAATGCCCTTGCTCAAAGAAGCAGGACTGCGCCACTGAAAATACACCGTATGCCAGTATGAGCGCCGCCGAGTCACCATGCCATGACCGACGGCAACAACTTACTGCATGGACCCCGACAAGGCCCCAACCGGAACTCAGTGGCTGCAGCCCCTACAGCGTGGACTGGACGAGCACTTGGTCCAAATATCATCATCCGGTCGTTGGCTAGCTGAGTGCAAGCAGTCAGCGCCGCAGAAGTGACACGTCGGGCCGCTGCGGGCATATGACACGCCTGGATGAGTCCGGTCGGGGTCTTGGGAGCACCACTCGACCGCGTGTTCAATGTGCATCGTGAACAGCCGGTCAGCTGACGCACTACCCTCTCCTACGCGGACCTCCCAAAGTCCCAGCCATGTACCTCGTGGACGCTCGAACTGCGTCGGCCCGAGATGAAGTCGCCCAAGCACTATGTACTTAAAATGAAACCTGAACTAGATTCACTTATTGCAGTGTTCTTCCTCACAACTACCGCATAAGGAGACAACGTGTCTGAAACCAGCACCGCAAGCAAGAACCTTAAGGTAATTCCGACCGCCGACTACGAAGCTGTGAAGGCAGCCATGGCTGGCTACCTGGAAGGCCTGACCGTCGGCAACTTCGACCGCATCACGGACTCGTTCCGTGAGGACGCCACCATGCACGGCTTTACCGCCGCCGGCCTGACAGAGGGTTCCTACAAGAACCTCAAGCCCTACGTGGACCAGTTCGGAGCCGCTCCTGATTCCAAGTGCCACCTCGACGTGCTCGCCATCACCCCGAGCACCGCAGTGATCCGCATCGACATGGAAGACAACGCCGACGGCACCGACTACACGGACTTCCACACCCTCATCAAGCAGGACGGCACTTGGAAAGTCGTCGCCAAAGTCTTCCACCAGTACGGGACTTAGGCCAGGGGATCAGGGGCGTATCTCATCTGCTGTCTGACACTTCGACATGCATCTCACCGGTGCACCCGTTCTTGCCCGTGATGCAGGAGCGAACGCTGTCGGAATATTTTTTGAAGGCAGGGTGGGGACGAGGTCGCTTCATTCATGAAGCCTCTGGCACATGCTCGCGCAACATTTAACACCGTAATACCCCGCCACAACGGATGAGGGCGAGCCTTCACAGTTCTTGCCCGTAGCGCAATTTCCGGAAAGATCAGCCGGCACGGTCCCATCGCCGGACCAGCCTTGCATAGAACCCTCAAATGTCTCGCATCCGAAACGGGACTCGGCGCGTTTCAAGCTGCACGTTTGTGTCTTGTGCAAAGGCTGCATACTGCGGCCCTACCTCCCACCCGGCGTCGAAACAGCTACGACGCATGATTTGAAGAACATAGAGTTGGAGAAATTTATGACTATGAAAGCTCTTGTTATGCCCGAAGTCGGCAAGATTGCGATCAGAGAGAAAAACATTCCAGAACCTGGGCCAGACGATGTTCTGGTCAAAACCACGGCCGCCCTCGTCTGCACATCGGACATCCACACCGTCAACGGCGGCCTTCCGGTAGCCGATGGCGTTACTTTGGGTCATGAGGCCGCAGGAGTCGTGGCCGCCGTTGGTGCAAACGTGACAGGTTTTCGGGAAGGCGATCGCGTGCTGGCACCAGCCGTCACCCCGTGCTGGGAATGTCGCTACTGCCAGGGTGGCTACCCTTCCCAGTGCGGGGGCATGCTTGGAGGATATCGCTACACTGCCCAAGTCGATGGCAACATGTCCGAGTACTTCATCGTTCCCAAAGCCCGAGCTAACCTGGCTCCCATCCCGGAGGGCGTTAGCGACTCCGAAGCGGTCTACGCTGCCGACATGCTTTCCACGGGTTTCATGGGTGCCGAGAACGCTCATCTGCGACTCGGTGACACAGTCGCCGTATTCGCCATGGGGCCAGTGGGATTGAGTGCGGTCATCGGCTGTGCACTACAGGGCGCAAGCAGGATTTTCGCAGTAGAGACACGACCGGAGCGCCAGAAACTAGCCCGCATCTACGGTGCTACGGACATCATTGACTTTGAAGAGGGCGATCCCGTGCAGCAAATCCTCGCCGCCACAAGCGGTGAAGGTGTTGATGCCGCTATCGAGGCATTGGGCTCCCCGCACACTTGGGAAGCTTGTGTTCGTGTGACCAAACCGGGAGGCCGGATATCAAATGTCGGATACCACGGCGAGAGCAGAGAGCCGCTTCGGATCCCGCTAGATGCATATGGCTTGGGTATGGCGGACAAGTCGATTTACGGCGGCCTGTGCCCAGGAGGGAACGACCGTATGCAACGAATTCTCGCTCTGATCGAGGCTCGCCGATTCGATCCAACGCATATGACGACCCACCAGTTCAGCTTCGATGACGTCGAGACCGCTTTCCGCATGATGAAAACGAAAGAGGACAACATCATCAAGCCACTAATCACTTTCTGACAACTTCAGCATGACGGATGGGGCCAGAGCGAGATTGCTGGGCGGTTCGGAACCGCCGGCCGCCGGTTCCACTCGTCCTTTCTTCTTGGTGCTTAGGTGAACCTTACTGCACTGGGGAGCCTGAAAGCACGCTGGAACACCCAACGGGGGGTTAGGACCCGCGCGTGAAGGCTACGGCAGGAACATTCAGGTCATGACCCACGCGCTCGTTGTGTGCCGGGACACCGAAGAAGAGGCCCGTGCAGGGCATCGACAGATCATCGAAGAGGGAGACTGGGCAGGCGCACGGAACGTGATGAGTGCCCTGGGCATGGAAAGCGAGTCGTTTGCCGCGCAGATCGAAAAGTACCAGGAACGGTTCATGGCCGGGGCGGCATCAACAGTGTCTGTACGCCCGAGCAAGTGGTCGCGCAGTTCCGGGAGCTCTCCGAGGCCGGAATGGACGGCACAATCCTGAGATTCCTTGACTACGAAAAGGAGTTGGAGCACTTCAATGAAAAGGTGATCCCCCTGCTCAAAGACGCAGGACTGCGCCACTAAAGCCCACCAATGAACCGGCTACACTCCATCCTAGAGCTGGAGCCGCAGGTAGGAAGCGGTTCTTACCTGCGCGTCCGTCAAAATCAGTGGGCCCAGCCATTGCCCGTCCAGGGAAATCCCGTCCGCACTTCGGACGGGATTTCCCCTCTCCAGGCGGGAAGCGGCCATGTTGTGCGCAAGTCCAGGGGATGCACCGGACGAGTAGAATCGGATCATCGGGAGATGACCATGAAGAGCCCTTGAGACCCAGACCAAGAAGTTTATGGAGCATTTCATCGCCGGCCGGGAGCTATTTGTCCGCCGTGATCACGAACAGCATCGCCCGGGTGTGGTCGGCTCAAAGAAACTCAGATACTCAAACGACTTGTCATACCCCTCCTGAGGCAGGCGAGAGCTAGGTCACTTACTCTCAAACCGCTCGCCGCGAACTCCGTGGGGAACACGAACTGGCTTCGGCGCCATACGCGACCCCACGCAGTCAAAGGTCAATGGAGCCCTTGATGAACCAGATCCTCAAACTACTTGACGCACATCCGGTACTGCACACCAGGGACATGGATGCCGCCCGCGAA
>NZ_JBFBEY010000053.1:0-8233 GCF_040683875.1 Arthrobacter sp. NPDC093128 | reverse complement strand
AACCGAACTGGAACATGCTGGCGAGCCGCACGGCATCCGGGTTCCCGTGAAAGTATGCCGCGACCTGTTCGACCGGCGCGAACGGCGAGACGAAGCTCTGGCCGCCGGTGAGGATCGCACTGCTGATCAGGCCGCCGACGGTGAGTCCCAGACTCACGACCGCCAGGATGCCCGGGTTGGGACCGCCCGCGCGGGCCGTTTGCACCGTGCGGTGAGGAGAAACGTCAGTCATGATCGCACACCTTCCAATAATTGCATCACCAAAATAATGATTCATTTCTTGAATCATTCTGTCAAGGGGGTAATCTTGAGCCATGGACTCACCGCCTCCGTCGAAGCGCACCGCCTTCCTGCTGTCACAGCTGGGGGCGCTGGCATCGTCCCGCTTCGCCGAACGCACACGCGAAATCGGGCTGACCCCGAGTGATGCCGGCGTGCTCCGCCTGCTCGGCCGCGCCCCGGGGCTGAGCCAGCGAGCTCTGGCCGACCGTCTGGGAGCCGTGCCGAGCCGCGTTGTTCCACTCATCGACTCGCTGGAGGCGCGAGGCCTGGTGGCGCGCGTGCGCAGCAGGACCGACCGGCGGAACTACGAGCTGCGTCTGACCGCCGAGGGCGCGAAGGTTCTGCGAACGCTGCGCGAGATCGCCGAAAAGCATGAAGCTGAACTCCTGGCCCCACTCACCGGCGAACAGTCTGCCCAGCTCGGGACCCTGCTCGCCCGGCTCTCCGGAGCCCACGCCCTCGACACGGACCTCCACCGGGACGTCGGCCGCGAGGATCCCGGCACACCGACTCAGCCCCAGCAGTAGCCTTGGCCCTTTCAAATCGACGACCGGGCAGCCAGCGCTCGTTCTCGGTCCGCTGACGGTTATTGCCTTGCACGTCCAATCCGGACCAACAGTCACCCTAGGGAAATTTCGTCGGCGAGGCGCCGAGCCGGCCAGAAAATGCCGCGGTGTCGGACCGGCTTGCGGGCGGCAGATTCAGCTGGAGGAGCCAGGCTGGTCAGGGTGAGCCAAGTCAGCCTGGATCGCGCGGATGATCGAGGCGAGGATTCCGGACGCGAGAAGTCCTGACCCCAGCGGACCGGCGGAATTCCCACCCAGCGGTGGCAAGCGCCGAAGCGCGGACCGGGCATCGGCAGTCATGTGCTCGAGTTGCAAGTGGATCTCGTCGTCGACCGTCTGGTGCCGATCGGGCGCCGCCAGTCCGGCCGCCTTCGTGGCATACGCGGCTGCCCCCCAAGGCGTCCCTGTTCCAAGGGGTGTCCCGGGGTTTGTGCCTGTGACTGACAGTGTCAGGAACGGTGCCGGCGGCGGGTGATTACCCGAGCTGCGTGAGTGAGGAACTTGGCAGTTCCGGCCAGAGCCAGCATGACGGTGAACGCGATGACCTGCCCGAGGAACATGAGCGCCGCCACTGTGAGGGTGGCGGCGTATGTCAGGGTGAAGGTGAGTATGGACGGCTCATTCATCGGGCTGGCCTGTGGAACCGCCGGATTGTTGGGCCTTTGTTCCCTGCTGTCGGGACGGTAAGGGACTCTGGTCCGCTCTCGTCAGGCTCATCTTCGATGACCAGGCATATGCTGCGTGAATTCATAAGCTCCCCCAAGCCGATTCCTCACCGCTAGGTCCAAGGGGACGGCTCCATGACCAGCTCCGTGGGCGTGGCGCGTACCCGGTCCCGGTGGTGCAGCCAGGTGCTGAGCCGTTCAAGGTCATACCGGACAGGGTTTTCGGGCCCGGACGCGCGGAGATCGTACGGAGTTCCCTTGAGTTCCTCGGTGAACGCCTTCAAGGTGCGGAGGCTCAGCCCGGCAGCCAAAGCCGCCTGTCCCAAGCTCAGGGAGTGAACGACGCCGGTGTCCGGCACGGTCTCATGGCTCACAGCTACCCCTAGTGACTGTTTCGGGTTCCGCATCCGGACCGTGAAGAGGCGGGCCGGTCCGGGAACTTGAGGACATCGTAATGCAGGCCCGGGCAGCCGCGGTGGCCTTCCCTAGCAGTGTCGCCTCCGGAAATCGGCGGCGTCGGATCCAGCAGTCCGCAACCGGAGAAACCCAGGGCTGCAGGGAGAGAAGCCGCTATTTCCGGCGGAGAGGCAGCTCAGAGCCCGCCCGCCGGAAACAGCGGTCCTCAATGCACCCGGTAAGGGCAGAACTGTCTGGGCCATTTGGCAGTCCTGCCCTTGACCGGGGTTGTTCATGAATCCACTGTAGGCAGGAGAGTCGGGGATATCCTGAGTGGCCACTACCCGAAAATCACACTGGTTACCACTTGCCTCAGCAGAACGCGCAGGTATCACTGTGAGCGTGCCGGAGTCAGCCTTCACACTCGCTGCAGTATTTCAGTCCGTGGTGCCACCCGGGGTGGTCGGTCGGGGGAGCGGGATGACCAGAACCGGCCGGTGTTGGCGGTGTGTGAGCTCGACGGCCACGGAACCGACGAGCATCTGTTCCAGCCGGATTCCCAGAACGCGTTCGCGGGTACCAACGACGATGACGGATGCGTCGGCTGATTCGGCAAACTGGCCCAGGGCCCAGGCCGGGTCGCCGGAGAGTGTCCGGAAGGACCATCGGATTCCGGTGCCGTCCAGGGTGTTCTCAAGACGTTCCCGGATGCCGGCACTGGTGGCTTCAACGTCGTCAACGGGACCGTCGTGCGGCTCGTCGGTGAGGTAGCTCGTGATGTCCACGTATGCGCAGATCAGCTTGACGTCCAGGGTGTACGCCAGCTCCGCGGCCCGGTGCACGACCGCCCGTGGTTGCCCGGGCACGACACCTGCCAGAACCGGTCCGGTGATCCGCCGCGGGACAAAGAGTCCAGCCCCGGCGCCGGGAAGGGATTCCCCGGCGGGCTCATTCATGGCTCCTCCATCGCTGAGTGCACGCCGCAATCGTAGAACGAACGCGTCGGCGCGCCGCTAAGGCGCAGCGGCATTCCACAAATATTCCGACTGCATGGCAGGGACCCCATGGGCCCCCGGCCCCGAACACTCACGCGACGGCAGCTTCGAGAGATAGTCCCATGTGTGCGGCTGCGATACGGCCCCGAGGTGCAACGAAGGCCCGCCTATGGGGGAGAGGCGGGCCTTCGCAACTAAACGCTACAACGCTCTTGTATAGCTATCGAGTGGACGAGTGTCGAACTCTGGCCCGGGCGGAAATTTGGCATTCTGAGAAGTGACGAAGAGTCGCGAGGAAGGGTTAGCCAGACGAAAGCAACCTCCAAGCGTGGCCATGCCTTCCGAGGACGGAAGCTGACGCACTACGGATAAACGGTCAGACCGTATATTCAGGCAATCGGCCCCGCTGAGGTCAGGGGATAGCCGTTGTCGGCCGATGCCGTTTCTCGTATCGTTTGGGGTGAGTCAAGCAGTGGCTCCCGGACATGTCTATTGGAGAATCTGTGGACCACAAACTGCACCTTACCGACCGCGTGGACGCCCGCACCGGGCAGATAAGCGTCGAAGCCAGGGGATGTCTGACTCAGGAGAACTACCCCGACCTGCTCCGGAACCTTCGCGGCGCCGCCCGCATAGCCGGGGGCGGCATGGTCGTCCTTGACCTCAGCCGGGCCACCCACCTGGATCCGGATGTGCTGCTGGCACTGCGGCGTCTGGAGGTCCCTCGTCTCACATCTCCGCGGGTACCAACGATCTGTCCGGCGCGGACGGGATATCCATCACCTTGGTGGAACCGCGGGAACTGCCGATCTGCCTGATGCATGTTGGCGCCGATGGGGAAGTCCTGGCGGAACTCGATTCCGTACCCGGGGACGGGACCCATGCCGCAGGCTGTGTGATCCGCCGGTGCAACGGGGACCACGCGATGGCCGACGGGGGAGGGCTTTCCGAGTTCTACGACGGAACCTTGGACCCGGGCACGACCGTTATCGCCCTATCATGCATTGGAACAGCTCACCGACGCGCTATACCGGCATTTGGATTCCCCGAACCCGACCTTTGGCGCCCAAACGTGGTTTGAACTGGCCCGTGAAGAGCTTCAGGACCGCCGGGACCGGCAACCGGCCCGCCGGGTGACGGCTCGCCTGGCGGGCACGCCCCCGCCGCCCGGGAGGAAGTTCCGCCGGCCTGACATGGGTGCACCACCGGTTATGAAGGGACGGCGACGACTGGGGGGCGCCTCGGTCTCAGGAGGCGCATCGCCGCCGGCCCCGTTTCACACGGTCGTGCCGGCGGCACGGACCGAAAACCTGGAGGAAACCTACGCCAATGCCCGGTGTCACCATTGTTCCGGGCACTGGCGCAGCTACCGCCGAGACTAGTTTCCAAGAAACGAGCCCTCACAAAAACTGTATGCCTGATGCCCCGCCCGGGCTTGAGTATCAGCTACCTGTCTTCAGGGACAGCAACACCCTCTACGGAAGGGCAATTTCAGGCCCGGTCGACGCTTCCGTTCGCTCCCGCGGCCGTTGTTGAACGGCACCCGGGCCAGTAACTTACGCCGGGACGGCACAAAAGCTGTCAACCGCTTGACCGGAGGCGTAATCTGGACGGAATTCACCTCACGACAAGCCGGACTGGAAGGGATACATACGGGTATGAGCCTCAAGGACGAGTGGGACCACCTCGATTCCGAGACCCGGACCTGGCTACTGGAAAACCCGGGGTGCCTGGTCGTGCCCCGTACCATGTCGGCCAAAATCAGCAAGGAAGCCCACGAGGACATCGAGCACGATCCACATGGGCAGGTTGTACTTTCCCGGGCCGATCACGATTTCATCCGGGAGAAGGCAGAAGCCGCCGGCACCATCCGTGTCCCCGCGACGGACTACCAGTTTTTCGACACAGCAGCTGTGCCCGTTATCAGGACAGAGATATCCGGAAAGCATGCCGCAGAGTCACCTGATGAAGCCCAGCAGGACCAGTCAATTTGAGCGCAGAGGCGAAGCAGTGATTACCCCTCATTGCACCCGGGGCTGATGTACAGGGTCCTTCCCGTCCCATTGCAGGAAAGGCCCGGAACGAGCCGCAGCTGCCAGTTTCTTCAGGATCCCTCCGTGCCCGTTTCTCCTCCGGTGTGGCGGCTTCGGCATCGGGCACCAGGTCCGGGTCGACAACGGGGGAGAACGCATCAGCGGGAACTTCGTTCCCCTCAGGTCTCTCGTCGGGATCAGGGGGGCCGTTTTTTGGAATTTCACTCATCTGCACACCGTAGGCCCGCAGGTCCACGCTGTCCATGGAGCCGGGCGTACGACGACGTTCCGCCCGGGCACCTGAAAGGAGCCGGCACCTTTCATTGCTAGGGTCAGTGCCGTTCCCGCTAAGAAAGGCGTCCGGAGCAGACTTGCGGTAGACGAGGCGGCTGCCGCACCTCTCAGAGACGGGCCCGTCACCGACGGGCATTCCGCTGAACACAGCGACGATCACGTTGGCGGCACTGGTGTCGTGGACGAGGTCGTCGGCCACTGGGGGCACCGGGTGTGTCTGTCAGATTTGTGCGTCGTTTTGATAGCGGAGTCGTCGAGTGCCTTTCACTCCTGGGAAGCGTAGCGGTACATGAAGGCCGCCATCTGATCTCGTAGAATCGATGCACCCGCGCGGTAGGTCTTGGAGTTGTCAGGCTCATTCCAACCGTTGCTGATGCCGCTGGAGGCAAGCCACGAGATTTGCTTGTAGAACGTGTGGTTCGTGGGGATGTCGACAAAGGGGGACCGGGATTCCGGCACGTAGGCGGGAGATCCTGCGTGGCGGTAGATGAAGGCTGCCATCTGGTCGCGGTTGACCGTTGTCGCCGGGCGGAAGGTCCGTGTACCGTCTGTTTCCCTCCAGCCCTCGCTGATCTTTTCCGACCAAAGCCAGGAGATCTCCTTGTAGAAGTAGTGCGTGGTGGGCACGTCGGTGAAGGGCGACTGGGCCGGCGGGACGAAGTTCGGGCTGCCCTTCAGCCGGTACAGGAAGGCCGCCATCTGATCGCGGTTCACCTGCTGGGCCGGCCGGTAGGTCCTGGTTCCGCCTGCCTCGATCCAGCCCGTCGTGACACGCGAGTCTGCGAGCCAGGAGATCTCCCGGTAGAACACGGTTCCAAGGGAAACGTCGGTGAAAACTGTGCCGCTGGCAGGCAACGGGCCGTCGGAGGTTTCACCGGCGTCGGCTGAAACTTCGGTGAAGTCCGGGGCCGGCGTCGTCCCAATGGTCGGAAGGCCGAAGAGGTGGCGGTAAAACTCCAGCGCATGGATCATGGTGCCGCGTTCGATGGGCTGATCCGGGCCGAAGGTCTTATCCGGATTGCCGACAATGATAAAAGTCGACACCAGCCAGATCAGCTCTTCATAGTCGGGGATCCCGGGCTGGACGTCGGTGTAGGCGGCCAAAATGTCTGCGTTCGGGGTGACGGGCGGGCGGCCTGCCAGCCGATGGAGGTCAACCCCCAGGGTGCGGCGCGTGATCTCCTGCTCAGGGCGGAATGTGCCGTCGGGGTAGCCGATGTCGATACCCGCGGCGGCGGTCCAGCGGATCGCGTCGTCGTTTCCGGAACCGGGCGGCACATCGTCGAAGGTCGGGGCGTCCTTGGGGACCGGCGGACTTCCTGCATACCGGTACAGGATCGCCGACAGAGATCCCCGGTCCACCGTTGTCTCGGGGCGGAAAGTGCCATCGGCATAGCCGGCGATGTAGCCGCTGACGGCAGCCCAGGTGATGGTATCGAAGTAGGGGTGCTCCGGGGGGACGTCTGTGAAGAGACGGGGTTTTGTTAGCCCGATGTCGATGCTGGGAATGACGTCGCCGGCGCTGAGCTGGAGAGGTGTGGGCTCCGACAGCCCTTGGGTGCTGTACCACTGGTCCAGGGCGCCGCTGGTTCCGCCGAGGACCTTGATGCGATAGGTTCCCGGTACCAGTCCGGTCAGCTCATAGCTGTAATCTTTGTCCACTGTTGTTCTACTGGCCACAGACCCGTCCGCTGCGTAGGCTTCCACGGCGAGGAGGTCGGACGCTGTCCCCGAGGTGTACACGTCCCCTACAACGGCCGCCGGTCCCCGGCCAGGGGTCAGGCCGCGTTCTGGAATGCGGGTGCCCTCGGGGCAGTTATGGCTGAGCATCTCCATCAGGGCGTCGTACTCTGCGGGGTCGACGCTCAGATTCCACCGCGACTTTACGATGATCCACTTGTCTGCGTAGCCGCATTGCACTCCGGAACCCGGCGGCTGCCACTGGGCCGGGTCTTTGGATCCTTTGTCCTGATCGACTGCCGCTGTCACGGCCATCAGGGTAGTCTCCGGGTATTTGAGGTCGTTGGCGAAATCGCGCCGCTGTCCGGCTGTCCAGGCCCGGGCACCCGACTGCCAGGCTTCCTCCAGTGGGACCATATGATCGACCGTCAGTTCCGCCGGGTCGGATGCAAAGGCCCGGTCGTACAGAGAAAACCAGCTGCCGGAAACAATCGTGCAGAGTGGCTCGACGACGATCATGGAAGGGTGGGACGCTGCAATGAGCACCTCGCTGGCCGTGTCGCAGCCGTCTCCGTCCGCATCAGTCCAAAGATCAAAGCTCTTGGGGTCGAACAGCGCGCTGTCTTCCTCCCGGACTTCCAGAGTTTCCAGCAGATCCGCCGAGGACGTTATCCCGCCCGGAAAGGCCACCGCTGGCGTGGGCACGGCCAGGCCTATGAGGAAGAACACCGGTACCAAAACCGCCGCAATCCATGGATGGATAGCCTTGCGATTCTGCCGAATACACGTTCCTGCCATTCCGTTCCCCCCAGCGACAGGTGCTGCCTCATGAGGTTTGCCGAGTTCTTGCTCTGACAAAGGAGGCAAGGAATTTTACAAGCACATTCAAACAGAAACACCGTGCATAAAGGCGCAAGTTTTGCTCAAGTTTGCGCAATGAACACAACAGCGCGTCCCGTGCGACGGCAGTGGCCGCCACTGCACGAGGATCTGGCCCACTCTCAGGACATGCCGATGCGTCCAGCAGCGAATTTTCGGAGGATTACTGAGGGTCCCGCGGCGAGGTGCCTGCGAGGCCCCTATCCGGTAACTGCGTTGGCCGCATCTCGGCTCGCGATGTTGTTCACCATTCAGGGGGTGACAATCAGCGCGTCTCGGCTCGGCTCGGCTGTGGCTTCGGCTGCCACGGGAAATTGTCGTAGGTGCAACTTAGCCTGATAACAGCCCCGGTATATATCAAGCTGTTTGTGACAGCGGGTTGGTTTTGTGGTTGATGCCAGCGTGGGACGGTGCGGATGCTGCTGTGGGTTTGTTGCGGTATC
>NZ_JBFBEY010000052.1:0-9256 GCF_040683875.1 Arthrobacter sp. NPDC093128 | reverse complement strand
TCGAACGCCGGCCACAGACACCTCCGGAGACCTTCCCGCTGAACCCGGAACTTCCTGCGAAACCGCGGGTCTGGGCCGCAAAGTCATGTCGCCTGCAACAGAGACGTACATGAAGTGGTGCCGGCAGAACCAGAGGGAAGGGACCAAAATGCAGGTTGAAAGCCGCCCGTGCACAAAGGTGTGCACAATGTGCACACCCCCTTTGGCCGGACAAACACGCTATGAGCGAACTTACGTGGCTCGCCGAAGGCAGCTATTCGAGGAACGTCTTTGAAGAAGATTCATCTTGGTCATGTCGTCACCACAACTCGTGACCATGAACGGGTGAAGGCCAACAACTGGCCAACGGAAACAGCTAGAAAGGACTACACATAGCCCTAGATCCCAGCAGCCGGAGGGCCCACAAGCCTGGACCCTGACCCCGCCACCCACACAACTTCACAGGCGACCGCGGCGCCGGCTACATACCGCGGTCAGTGTCAGAGGGACTCGCGGAGAGTCAATGTCCACACATTAAAGCAAAAACCCCTCTGGCGAGGGGTTATGCGTGCCCGAGGTGGGACTCGAACTGCATTCCAACCCTTGCAATCATTGGGAACTCCAGAAAACATAGGCAATCCGAGCCAGTCCGACCGATGTACGACCGAGTCCGAAGCTAAAAATGTGGACAGTGTCCACACCCCTAAATCGGCCCGTTCGAAGCATCGCAGCCACCAGCCGCACCCCACATCGCAGGGTGCGGTTCTTCTTTGTGCTGACAAAATTCGCCTGCCAGGAAATCGGCATGATCCCGCTGATTGCGGGCAGACGCATGTGCGCTACGTAGGAATCAGCAATCCTGTGCGCAACGTCCTGATTCACGGCAACACTCCTCACTCATCCCAATGGCCGGTCGGCAGATACTCACATGACCGCTGCTGACGGCAGACCATCGTCGGGACGTGCCACGGTCATCAGTCTGCGCCTGCGCCAGAGTTCCGGGCCATGATTTCGATCCGGGCCAATGACAGACTAAGGCTTTCTTGGGTGGGCCTCTTGGCCCGAGTATTTGCATGCGAGCGATGGTGGATTTCCTGATCCTATTCGCCGTACATCAGGCTGGTCAGGAATAGTCCTAGGCGGGCATTTGGCTGAGGGGCTGCTGTGCCGGCCGATACGGTGGTTTCGTTGACTTCCAGGTAGAGGCCTTCCCAGGGATATGAAGTCATACTCCCCTGCCTTTCGTTGGTCTCTGATTCGCTTTTTTCAGAGTGGCCCCAGCCCCAGCGGTTGGTCTTGGGTGTGCGGCTGGTGTGGCGGTCCGTGCCAAGCCCGGCTGAGAAGGGGCGATGGGCGATACTCATGATGGCTTCCTCTCTGAAGCGACCTGCTTGCTGGTGGTGTTGCGTACCTTTGACGTCGCGCCCGTGAATAGAGCGAGGGCGACAAGCGCGGTCCGAGGTCTGTCGGAACGTTGCGGTTCCGCCGCTCAGGCCGCGGGTTGGATTCAAATAATGTGCGGAGCTGACTCGCCAAAATTCGGAAGGGGCTCGAAAGTCGTTTGTTGGCGCTGCAGACTGACCAGAGGCAAGAACTCATCCCAGTCCGAGGTGGAATCCACCGTCATCCGCTGGCCGGCGGATGAACATCCGGTCCAGGATCGCGACGTAATGCCGTCCCCGAGAGTCCCTGCAGGCGCCGCCCCCGGATTTCTCCTTTTCATGACAGCACCCCACATGTCTGGCCATCCGAATTCTCTGAAAGAATCTTGCCGGCTGCGATAGCGGCGATACTTGCCTGGACCTGATGCGTAAACATGTTGAGTCCTCTGCCGGGCCACAGAACGCCGTTCCGCGGGTGCCGATATTAGATGAACCGAGGTGATTGTGAGTGTGATTTCAGTCACCTCGATGCTGATAATGCAACGTTATTCCGATGGTCTTTTCGCACACAGCCGCCCGGCGCAGCACGGTATCCAGATAGGGCAAACTTTGTCGCACTAGGTGTTCATTGTGTGGTGGCAGTGTTTGGCGCGTCCGATGCAGGGCGGTTGTAGCTCCTGCCCATCAGGGGAAAGCCCCGCTATTCCGGCAAGCGCAAAGGCTCGCAAGTGGTGCTGACGGGCTTCCGTGTTGGACGCGCCCCTAGTGAGATTAAGGGCGGGTTCGACAGTGTTCGTCGCCCCCGAATATCGCGCGCGAATATTGCACCGAACGGGATCCCTGGTGGGGGCTGGTGCCCTATTTCTTTGCTTACTGTGAATTGAACCTGCAAAGCCAGCCCTCGGCACCAGCACCGGCTGCGGTCACAACGTAGTTCCGCTCCGAACCTCGCCCACGCCATTGCCGTCCGTCGAGCACCGATCTCGACGTGCCTTGGAGGGGTCTTTGTGCGTGCTTCGTCCGTTTGCTGCCAGCCAGGGAAAGAGCCTTTGGGAATCTGAGGAACGGTACGCCGGGTCAGGCCTCTAGGAGCCTGTCGGGCCGGTATCCGGGCGTCCTCGCCCGGAGGGTGCGAGCCCGCCCACCGCATCAGGAATTAGGCGGCGTGCCGCTCCCGAAACGGTCGTCCCCCGGGGTCGCGGCCGGATCCCCAACACCCGACTTTCGGGCTGCCGTTGCGGAGGCATGTTGGGAGTCCGGCCGACGCTTGACGTGACGATGGTCCTGCCGGGTGGCCAGCCCTGTCAGGGCTACCACTTGGTCGGGACCGCGCTCTAGTGCCCCTGATCCAGACCTTCGCAACGGGTCAGCACGGACGGCCAGTGGTTGACTACGCGGACAGCGTAGCCGTCAGTGCGATGAATGAGGCGCCTGGACCATGTTTCATCTCTGATCCATAGGGCGGAGCCGTCTTCCATTTTGGAATCGATGCACCCCCCGATAGTGGGGAGACCTCGTCCGAACAACACAACAGGCAGCCCGATGGGCACGTCGCTCCAATCGGTTACGAATTCTCCCAAGGAGTAGCCCGCTGCCAGCCCGGCGGGAGTACAGAACGGCCAAGTGCGCGGAGGCGTGGCCAGGACATCGGGAATCTTCACGTAGTCTCCTTTCGCCTGCTGTGTCTGCCACGTTGAAACCCGGTAGCCCGTCACACCGCGGTGGCCTCCTTAGCGCCGAGGCGGTGGCAGGTGTCCACGACGGTGTCGGGGTTGAGGGAGACCGAGAGATGCCTTCGCAGACCAGCCATTCGGCGAAGTCGTCTTGGCCGCTGGGTCCGTATGCGTCAGCAGTAGTGGCAAACCTGTCCGGCACCTTCACGCCGGCTGACGCGAAATTCTGCACCATCTTCCCCAGCGAGGCATTCTTGCCCCCCACCCGCCCAAGGTCTTTCCGGCCTATCTCAGAAAACCACAAAATGTCTTCCGTCATTACGCTCACTGCTCCTTCGCGAGGTTCTGTCTTGGTAGGCCCGCAGCCAGACGTACAGTTGTGCCGGCGACAGGACGATGAAATGCCGCTCGGCTCACTGGTGTAGTCCTCGTCATCACCGGACAGGCTGCGCTTCGGGGGGCGCTTCGTCCTTGGCACTGATGGCGGTAATACGGTCGGCGGCGTATTCGGAGAGCCATCCAGACAGGCGCCCACGGTCAGTGCCAAGCAGGTGGCTGCCAAGCCGAAGGAGGTTCCGAAGAATACTGCGCACCCGGCGAACGACCCCGGGATGAAGGACAGCACCCGCCACCCATTAGCAGGCCCAGCCCACGAAGCCAACCTGTGATATGGCCAAATGGAGTGCTGAGCTTCGTCCACAGTCCGGCCAGTATGCCTACGGTAATTCCGATGGTGATGAGAGCTTTCATTGTGAATTCCTTGCTGTGGGAAGCGATATGTTCGTGGGAGTGTCAGGTCGGCAGAGCGCCTCTGCGCCGGCCACATAGGACCGTTGTCGGACCCTTTGGCGTGCTAGATAGCCGCGCCGGATCGGGCGGCGGCTGATCCGGTGGTCCTAGATCCAGGGCCGGATGTTTTGAAGATGGTGGGATGTCTGTACGGCAGCGGCTAGTTCCGTGAGTGCCGCACCGTGAAGTCTGAGGCGTTGCGCGGTGTCTGTTTCGATGGTGCCGTCAGGGTTGAACGCCTTGGAATCCAGATAGACATCAGGGGACAGAATCTGGGTCCCGAAGAATCCGCTGAGTGAGTTGCTGAGTTCCCGGGTGCCGAGGAAGTGCGCGGCGGATGCGCCGGTCATCGCGACCATTGCGGGCGTGCTGTGAAGGGGGCCCTGGTCTTCGGCGGTACTGCGGTCGATGCGTTCGAGGAGCAGCCGCGTTGCCGCCGTGGGACTCGCCCGGTAGGTCGGGCTGCCGAAAACCACACCGTCTGCGGCAGCTATGAGTCCGAGGATCGCGTCGTCGTCATGACGGACCAGTTCTGTTTGTGCCCCGGCTTCAGCCGCGCCGGCCAGTATTTCGGTGACCATCCGGTGTGTCTTGCCGGGGCCGTGTGGACTCGCGTCCACACCGATGATTTTCAAACCAGGACGCCGATCCGGACATAGCTTCCCTTGAAGAACAGCAGCGGCTCGGCTTCACCGCGGGCGTTCATGGCCTTGACCTGGCCAAGGACGATGGTGTGGTCGCCGCCGTCGTACTCTTTGTGGAGTTCGCAGTCGATCCATGCCAGGGCGCTGTCCAAAATCGGGTTGCCCAGCGGCGAAGTTGTATGGGTCACTCCGGAGAATTTGTCGGTTCCGGATCGGGCGAACTTGCCCGAGAGTTCGCGGTGCTCTTCGGGGAGAATGTTGATGCAGAACCGACCCGTGGCCCTGATGGTCGGCCAGGTCGATGAAGACCGTGCCGGGTTGAAGGCGACCAGCGCGGGTTCCAGCGACAGCGACGAGAATGACTGGCAGGTGAAGCCAACCGGGCCGTTCTCTGTGGTTGCGGTGATGATGGTGAGTCCTGTGCAGAAATGCCCGAGGATTTCGCGCATCCGTTCCGGAGTGACTTCCAAGTGATTGTCCATGATGGTCTTCCTTCAGTGTTGGGTTTGAACGAGGTGGTGTTCTGCTGCGTACGTAAATCCGATTCGTGGTTCGCACTTTGTCAGGGCAGCGGACAGCTCATGCCCCACGAACGTGGCTACTTCGGCGCTGATTTGCTTCAGTTCGGCGATATTCAGGCCGGTGTGGATTCCCATGTCTTCCAGGAAATTGGTGAGGTCTTCTGTGGCCAGGTTGCCGCTGGCACCGGGGGCAAAGGGGCACCCGCCGAGGCCTCCAATGGCTGCGTCAAAGTCGGTGACGCCGATCATCAGGGCAGCAAGCACGTTTGCCAGCGCAGTGTCGCGGGTGTTGTGCAGGTGCAAACCGATCGAATGGCCAGGCGCTTGGGCCCGGACGGCTTGTACGAGCGCGATGACACGATCAGGGGTGGCTGTGCCGATGGTGTCGCCCAGACAGATCCGATCGGCGCCGGCGTCTACGAGAGTCCTGACGATGTCGGCGACCCGGCTTGGCGGGGTCGGGCCTTCAAAGGGGCAATCGAAGGCGATGGCCACGATCACTTCGCAGATGCCTCCGGCTTCGTGGACCATTTTGATGATCTGCTTGCCTGCTTCGATGGATTCGGTGATGGTCTTGCCGGCGTTGGCCTTGGCGTGGCTTTCGGAGGCTGAGACCACGTACTCAAGGTGGGTGATTCCGGCAGCGAGGGCACGGCGGGCACCGCCAATGCCTGCGACGAGGACGCAGAAGTCGACCTCGGGCCAACGGTTCAGCTCTTTGACGAGTTCGGCTGCGTCTGCAAGTGCCGGGACGGCTGTCGGGGAGACAAAACTGGTCGCTTCGACGCGCCGCACTCCTGCTGCGACAAGCCCTTCGATCATCCGGATCTTTTGATCCAGCGTCAGCTTTCGCTCCAGTTGCAGCCCGTCCCGCGGGCCGACTTCCCGGATGTCCACCGCCTGGGGAAGTGTGTGCCCCACAGCGGCAGCCATGGATTCAAGGGTCAGGGGCTCGGAATTTTGCTCATTCATGTCTAGATGACCTCGTTGTCTGTGAGTTCCTTGAGTTCTTGGTCGTCCAGGCCGAGAAGTCCGCGGTAGATGTCGTTGTTGTCGAAGCCAGGTTCTGGCCGGCCCGCCCAACGGACGGAGCCTTTTGCGTTGGAGAAGCGTGGGACAACGCCGGGGCCCTTGATTTTGCGGCCGACGCGGAGGTCTTCGTGGTCGACGAACATTTCCCTGTGGATAAGCTGGGGATCCTTCATGACTTCGGCCACTGTATTGACGGGGCCGCAGACCACGTCGGCCGCGTCGAGCAGGCGGACAATGTCTGATGCCGTCTGGCCGGCGGCCCAGTGGGCCACGATGTCGTCGAGTTCGTCCTGGTGGCGTCCGCGGGCCACGTGGTCAATGTACTTTTCGTCGCGAGCCAGGTCAGGGCGCCCCATCACATCGCAGAGCCGGGCAAAGACGGTGTCCTGGTTTGCGGCGATGATAACCGGGAGACCGTCGCGGCTCATGTAAACGTTTGAGGGTGCGATCCCGTCCAATCGCGTGCCGGAGGGTTGACGCACGACTCCCGCGCCGTCGTAATCCGGGATTGTCGACTCCATGAGGGCAAGGCATGACTCGGTGAGGGCGACGTCGATGATGTCTCCTCTGCCCGTGCTGCGGGACCGGATTAGTGCTGCGAGAATGCCTTGGGCGGCGAACATTCCGGCGAAGGAGTCGCCAAGGGATAGGGCGATCCGTGGCGGCAACTGTCCGGGATAGCCGTTGACGGCTCTGAATCCGCTGACGCCCTCTGCGACGGATGCGTATCCCGGCTTGAGTGCGTCGGGGCCGTCCTGACCGTATCCGGACACTCTGGCAATCACCAGCCGCGGATTCTCTTCAAGAAGGACGTCCGGCCCGATACCCCATTTCTCCAGGGTCCCTGGGCGGAAGTTCTCGATGACTGCGTCGCTCTGCGCCACGAGGTCCTTGAAGATGCTGATTCCTCGCGGGGTGCGCAGGTTGAGCGTGACGCATTTCTTGTTCCGTGCGTGGACTGTCCAGAACAGGCGGTGCCCGTCGATTTCGCCCTGGCCCCAGGTCCGGAGCGGATCCGGCCGGTCTGATGTCTCAATCTTGATGACTTCAGCGCCCATATCGGCCAGCAGCCTTCCAGCGAAGGGGCCGGCGACGAGCGATCCGAGCTCCAGAATCCGGATTCCCTCGAGTGGTCCGTTCTGCGTTGGCGACGGTTCCCCGGTCCGGGGCAGTGGTGTTCCCATCTGATATTTCCTCCTGTACCCCAAGGGGTGATGTCCATCGCTAACTCTTGCGATGCATCACAACGCTATGAGCAGGAAGGGGGCGCCGGACAGCCGACAAGTGCGCCCCGGTAGCCACTTTCTGCAGAGATTTGAAGGCGGAAAATACTTTGCGAAAAGCGGCTGCCCGCCTGCACGGAACGGCTAGTGTGATGCAGCTCTCGGTCCGTACGGTCTTCTCAGAGCTTCATCGCAGAACTGTGGTGTTCAGCTGAAAGGAGGGCAATGAAATGTCGACAACGACGTTGATACGGGAGAAGTTCTCCCTATACATCGGTGGGAAATTCGTCCCCGGATCGTCCGGGAAGTCGTTCACCACCTCCAGTCCCTATACCGGCGAGGTGTGGGCGGACGTGGCCGAGGGGACCGTGGCGGACATCGACTCCGCCGTCGCCAACGCCAGAGCGGCCCTCACCGGGCCCTGGGGCGAAATGACCGGCACCGGCCGCAGCGCCCTCCTGCGTAAACTCGGGGACGTGATAGCTGAGAACGCGGAGCGGCTCGCAACCCTGGAAGTAAATGACTCGGGAAAACTCTTCCACGAAATGATCGGCCAGACCCGGGCACTCCCACAGTGGTACTACTACTACGCCGGTCTCGCCGACAAAATCGAGGGACGACAGATTCCCACGGACAAGCCGAACTTTCTGGTTTACACCAAGCGGGAACCCGTCGGCGTCGTCGGTGCCATCACCCCGTGGAATTCGCCATTGCTGCTGTTGACGTTCAAACTCGCTCCGGCCCTTGCGGCAGGCTGCACCTTCGTGGTCAAGCCCAGCGAACACGCTCCCGCCTCGACTGCCTTCTTGGCGGAACTTCTCGATCAGGCAGGTTTCCCGCCGGGCGTCTTCAACGTCGTCACGGGTGAAAGCCGCGAACTGGGCCAGGCTCTGGCGGCGCATCCGGGAGTGGACAAGGTGGCTTTCACCGGGTCAACAGCGACCGGCGCCCTGGTGGCACAGGCCGCGGGGAAGAACATCAACAAGGTGACACTGGAACTCGGTGGTAAGAGCCCTCAGGTCGTATTCGAGGACGCCGATTTGGAAGCGGCGGCCAACGGCCTGCTCGCCGGGGTGTTCGCGGCCACCGGCCAGAGCTGTATGGCCGGCTCCCGCCTCATCGTTCACGAATCCATCCACGACAAACTTGTCGATCTCGTCGTGGCCAAGGCTAACGACATTAAGCTCGGCGACCCGACGTCCGAAGAAACGCAGATGGGCCCCGTGGCCAACGGACCCCAGTACCGCAAAGTCATGGACTACATCCAGAAAGCACGGGACGAAGGTGGCGTGATCGCCTGCGGCGGGCACACTCCGGAGGATCTTGGCGGATTCTTCATCCGCCCGACCGTCATTACCGGCGTCAACAGGAACTCGACCGTCGTCAAGGAAGAAATCTTCGGCCCGGTGTTGTCCGTCTACACCTTCACAGACGAGACCGAAGCCATCGAGTTGGCCAACGACACCGAGTACGGTCTGGCAGGTGCCGTATGGACCAAGGACGTACACAGGGCCCACAGGGTCGCCGGCGCAATCAAAGCTGGGACCATATGGATCAACGCCTACCGCGTATTGGGTCCGCAGGTTCCGTTCGGGGGCTTCGGCGCATCGGGCATCGGCCGTGAAAACGGAATCGATGCCATCAACGACTACACCGAAACAAAGTCAGTTTGGGTCGAGTTGACCGGGGGCACGCGTGACCCCTTCAAACTGGGCTGAATCGAAGAGAGTGCTGCCTTGGGGATGTGGCGGCGGCAGTACACGTCCATTTATTCAATTCCTGTCAAAGGTCAATGGAGCCCTTGATGAACCAGATCCTCAAACTACTTGACGCACATCCGGTACTGCACACCAGGGACATGGATGCCGCCCGCGAAGCCGTCACCGGAATCTACCTGCCGAACGTGATGAAAACCCGGGACGACAAGCGACTGGACGTTACGCTAAATGCCTGGGGCGGGCATGACATGACCGTCGGTTACCTGACCTATCAGTCAGAAACCCGACTGACCAT
>NZ_JBFBEY010000051.1:0-10178 GCF_040683875.1 Arthrobacter sp. NPDC093128 | reverse complement strand
CTGGGAAAACTCACGCCAATCGAATATGAAACAATCAACCGGACCGCGCTCACAGCGGCCTAAGACCCCGAGTCAACAAAAGCCGGGGCAGTCCCTTCTTCTACCACCAGGCCCGCCTCCAAAGCCCAGATCCTCGGGCGTCCCTGAAGGCCGCCGTCAAAGAGACCTTCGAGAAAAATCACGGCCGGTACGGGCACCGCCGGATCCATATCGAACTGCTCAAGCAAGGCTGGACAGTCGCCAAGAAGACCATACTGAAGCTGATGCGCTCCCTTCGGCTGGTCTGCAAGGTCCGAAGCAGGAAGCGGTACAACTCCTACCAGGGCGAACAAGGCGTTGTGGCCCCGAACCTGCTGAAACGCCAGTTCGACGCGGACGCCCCAAACCAGAAGTGGGTTACCGATGTGACCGAGTTCAGCGTGGCTGACCGGAAGCTGTACCTCTCACCGGTCATGGACCTCTTTGACCGGCAGGTCATCTCCTACGCTATTGGTGTCTCACCCAATCTGGAGCTGACCAACGCCGTCATGGAGAACTTCTTCGGACACCTCAAGGAGGAGCTCTTCCACCGTGTCCGATTCCTCAACACCGATGCCCTCACAGAGGCGCTGCACGACTACATCCGCTGGTACAACACCGAAAGAGTCTCCACCAAGCTCAAGGGTCTAAGCCCAGTTCAGTACCGTGCCCAGGCCCTCGCCGCGTAGGACTCGGCAAACCAACAGAGCTTTCGAAGGCTGTATCGAAGCTAGGCGCGCTTCCGTCCCAACTCTTTGACAGCGGAACGCTGTCGGGGCTGACGGGCTGGCGAACGAGGGCAAGCGGATCCTCGAATTAGGAAGATTTGGCACCGTTCAGCAATCTGAATTCACCACCGAGTTCCTGAGCAAGTCGCTTCAGGTCTTTACCGCTGGGAGGCTCACCAAGCGCTTCGGACATGTCCACGACCATCCAGTTCTCGCCCTCCACGATGGACAGAGGCTGAGATGAATCCCCATACAGCTCGTGCTCAGCATTCCGGGCCTCTTCGGTTTTGAACCACTCGACCTGGACACGATCTGCGCAGACGACATATTCAGCCGTGAAACCTGCAATGTCCGGATTGATGATGGGATCCGTCCTGGGCTCATCATCGCAGCCGATCACGTCGGCAACGGCTCGACGGGCATCACCGACAGAATCGAACTCCTTGTGCTGCAAAGCGGCAGGGGTGGTTGTAGATTGCTGCGGAGCAGCAGCCTGCTGCTCGCTGACCGCGCAGCCTGTGAGACAGATGATCACCACAATTACTGCGATAGATGCCGCGCCCTTGCGTCTGCCGGTGATCATCATTGATTCCCCATCCCCCCGGAGGTTAGTTCAGTCATCCTTGCATACGACATTCGTGGCGTACAGGAAAAGAACGGACCTGAAAGAGCTGCACGCAGAAAGGCCCCGTCCCAATTAGGACGGGGCCTTCTGCGAAGGGCCGATCACTGACCCGCTAAAGTGGAACTCGCACATTAACGAGTCCAACTTTCGGGGACCAGTTCACCATGCCGGCCCTGCCTGCCTTTACGGACTAGGACACGTATGCAGAGTGGTGCAGGCTCGCGGGTGGGTTCTATCGGAACGGAATCTCCGACGCCAAAACCTCAACGTCGTAGCTATAGCCTCCCTCGCTCTGGTCATGTCCGTAGTTGTAGCCGTTCGCGTGCAATAGCTCCAGCAAGCTTCGTATTGCGAAGAATCGATCTGGCCCCGGCGACATTCTGATTTTTCGGATTGGCAGTTTGTTCGCCGAAGTCACGATGGGGCTCGAAGAGTCGTCAGAACCGGTGAGGACGACGTAGGGAACCATGCCGAGTCGACCTGAGTGATAACGAGTCAAGGACCTGTCCGCGTCCACGATGATCCTCACCTCTTCTTCGTGGACAAATCCTTGGTGCTTCGTCGTATTGCGAAGGGGCTCTGTTACTTCGTCGATGGAATTGAATACGTTGCTGATGTTCTCTTCAAGTTCTTCTTTGGTTGCTGCTGGTGCTCTGTAGAGACCTACGATCCTGTCGACAGCCTCCTTCGCCAGTCTCTCCGCGTCTTCCGGTCTGTAGTTCACGTCAAACCACGGAGATATGTCGCTTTTCCTTCTATGGTTCATCTGCTTGTCCGTCGGCGGCGCCAGGATGCTTAGAGGCGCTGTTGGATCGATACCAATGGCATAAGAGACCTCATCGGTGCCAGCGTAGCCTCGCCACATTGTGAGGGAATCGCCTCTTTTCGACGCACTGAGAAGATAGCGTGTCCCGTCCGGCGCGTGGGGGCTGGAGAACCGGAGATTGTCGTACCAATCGCCCACGTGGTCGATATACGAGTCGAGCATCTTCGGAAAATCCTTGCCGAGGTCATTCTTTGCTTTCACCAAGTATTCATCGGCGAGACGGCGTTCACGCGAGTCGTTCATGAACGCAGTGTTGCTCGCCCACAACTCATGCTTTGTAACTATTTCCTTCAGTGCTGCGCCGCTTGTGTAATGCCAGACGAGATTGTCATCGCCATCGTTTCGTTTCACTGCATCCCCCAAATCAGTCATTAGTGGAATATATGGTGTCCCGTCACCACAGCCGTGCAACGCAGCCTCAGTGCCACTCGCTCGTGTCGCGGCCCGCTCCGCCCGAGCCTTACGGGCCGAGCTAGAAGGAGGTCAAGAATGACCCATTCTGAGGATCGAAAGCACCACTGTCTGACAGCAGAGATGGCTGGGCACCACGCGGGCGGCATGGAAGATCATATGATCAGAGGCACCGGTTACGCCGGATTCCACATGTGCTTCTCTTCTCCGGGGGTTTCTCTTTGGCAACGACGTTCGATGTACTGCTCGATTCGTACCGTGACCTCGCGGACTCGGAGCGGATGAAGGGCAACTACTTCGAGCAGCTCGTTGGTCGGTACCTGGAGAAGGACGGAGTTCAGGCTCCGCAGTACCGCAACGTTTGGTTGTGGAGGGACTGGCCGGACCGGGACGGTAAGAAAGACAACGGCATCGATCTCGTGGCCGAGCGTCAGGACGGCGGCTTCACAGCCATCCAGTGCAAGTTCTATGCCGAGGGCCATCGGATCCAGAAGTCTGATATTGATTCGTTCATCTCGGCGTCAGGGAAGCCTCCATTCACGCACCGGCTGATCGTGGACACAACCGGTCGGGGCTGGTCTCCGAACGCGGAGGAGATGCTGGACAACCAGCACCTGCCCATCCAGCGCGTCGGACTCACGGATTTCCGCAACTCCAATATCGACTGGGCGACCTACGAGCTGACCGACCCCTCAACGGCGCCCAAGCTGCATGATAAGAAGCAGTTGCGCACCCACCAGCACGAAGCGGTCAACGCTGCCATGGAGGGCTTCGCAACCAACCACCGCGGCAAGCTCATCATGGCCTGCGGCACAGGTAAGACCTTCACCGCACTAAAAATCGCCGAACGTTTCGCCGAGCAGGAAACTCATGTCCGCGTCCTCTTCCTCGTTCCCTCCCTAGCGCTGATGTCCCAGTCGCTGAAGGAATGGTCCGACGAAACCACACAGACCATGCACGCCTACGCTGTCTGTTCCGACACAAAGGTCGGCCGGCAAAAGAACTCCGATTTCACTGACGTTGCTATCCATGACCTACAGATCCCGGCAACCACCGACGGGGCCACCTTGCTGGAGGCCATGGGAACCCGTGAGCTGGACGAGGGAATGACGGTGGTGTTCTCCACCTATCAGTCCATCGACGCAGTGTCCCAGGCACAGAAAGCCGGGCTCCAGGACTTTGACCTGATTATCTGCGACGAGGCGCACCGCACGACCGGCGCGACCTTGGCCGGCACTGAGGACTCCCACTTCGTAAAGGTCCACCGCAACGAGGTCGTCGCCGGCGCCAAGCGCCTGTACATGACTGCCACACCCCGTCTGTTCAACGACGACACCAAGAACAAGGCACTGGAACGCGACGCGATCCTGTGTTCGATGGACGACGAGACCATGTACGGGCCCGTTTTCTACCGGATAGGCTTCGGCGAGGCACTCGCGGCGAATCCACCACTTCTGACCGACTACAAGGTCTTGGTTCTGGGAGTGGAAGAGACGCAAGTGGTCTCCAGCTTCCAAGACCAACTCGCGGATTCGAATATGGAACTGCAGATCGATGATGTTGCCAAGCTCATTGGCTGCTGGAACGGGTTGGCTAAACGACGCTCGGGGAACCGTGAAGTGTCATTTGGCAACGACCTGGCCCCAATGAAACGTGCCGTCGCATTCAACCGGGACATCAAATCCTCCAAGCTCGTGGAGTCGGAATTTGAAGAATTAGTCCGGGTCCACCTGACCAATCTGGACAACGATGATCCCACTGATGACCTGAAGGTCGAGGTCAAACACGTCGATGGAGGATTCAACGCAATCACCCGCGCGGAACGGTTGGACTGGCTCAAGGAAGACATAGACAGCCCCCAAGATCAGCCTGTCTGCAGAATCCTGACCAACGCCCGATGCCTCACCGAGGGAGTGGACGTCCCGTCCCTGGACGCAGTCCTCTTCCTAAACCCGCGTAACTCCATGGTCGACGTCATCCAGGCCGTGGGCCGGGTCATGCGCATCAACCAGGGCAAACAATTCGGGTACATCATCCTTCCGATCGCCATCCCCGAAGGCATGTCCACCTCCGAGGCGCTGCGTGACAACACGCGCTACAAGGTGGTGTGGCAGGTACTGCAGGCCCTCCGCGCACACGATGAGCGCATGGACGCTGCCATCAATCAGATCGAACTCAACGCCAAGGCGCCCGAATCCATCCTGGTTGAGACCGTGGATCTTGCACCTAGGAAGAAAGCCCGGACCAACGTCGGTGGGAATGCCGGCGGGGGAGACCGCCCCGGCGGCGGAAGTGGCGATGACAACACAGATCCGCAATACGTTCAGCCTGAACTGCAGTTCCCGGTGGGGGAGTGGAAGGACTCCGTTTACGCCAAAATCGTGGACAAGTGCGGAAACCGCATGTACTGGGAAGACTGGTCCAAGGACATTGCGGCCATCGCGAACAAACACATCGCACTCATCAACAACCTCCTCACTGGGGCTAACCCGGAACACCGCCAGGCCTTTGATGACTTCATCCAAGGTTTGCAAGAGAACCTGAACCCGGAGATCGACCAGGCGCAAGCTGTCGAAATGCTCGCCCAGCATCTGGTCACCAAACCTGTGTTCGACGCCATGTTCGCCGACTCAAACTTCACCGAGCACAACCCTGTGTCCCTGGCAATGCAAAACATCCTCAATCAGCTGGACGAAAATTCCGCATTCGAAAAAGAGCGCGCCGGGCTGGAGAAGTTCTATGACTCCGTCCGCGCCCGGGTGAAGTCCATCGACAATGCTGCCGCCAAACAGAAAATAATTCTGGAGCTCTACGACAACTTCTTCCGCAATGCCTTCCCCCGAGTGGCCGACCGGCTCGGTATCGTATTTACGCCAGTCCCCGTCGTGGACTACATCCTTCGGTCCGCCGATGCTGCCCTTCGACTGGAATTTGGAAAGTCCCTTTCCGATGAGGGTGTTTCCATCCTTGAGCCCTTCGTCGGCACCGGAACTTTTGTCACCCGGCTTCTGCAGTCCGGGCTGATCAAACCCCAAGATCTACACCGTAAATACACCCAAGAACTCTTCGCCAACGAGATCGTCCTGCTCAGCTACTACATCGCCGCCATCAACATCGAAAGCGTCTTCGCTGATGTGGCTAGGGCTGCTGACCTGGATCAGGGCTACGTCCCGTTCGAAGGGATTGCGCTGACAGACACTTTCCAGCTCGACGAGGGCGACGGTCAGTTCGAGTCGGGTTTCTTCCCGGAAAACTCCGAACGAGTGAAGCGGCAGAAATCCCAAGAGATCCGGGTCGTGGTCATGAACCCGCCATATTCGGCGGGCCAGACCAGCGCGAACGATAACAACCAGAATCAGAAGTACCTGTTACTCGACAGGTCGATCGCGGAGACCTACGTGGCCCGGTCCGCCGGAACGCGTATGAACGCCCTGTACGACTCATACAGCCGTGCAATTCGTTGGGCTTCAGACAGAATCGGCGGCGATGGAGTCATAGCTTTCGTTGCAAACGGCAGCTTCATCGACGGTCACATCTTCGACGGTGTTCGCAAGACCTTCGCCACCGAGTTCAGCCGGATCTTCGTCTATAACCTGCGGGGAAACCAGCGAACATCCGGTGAAACCTCACGTAAAGAGGGGGGGAAGATTTTCGGAAGTGGCTCCCGTACTCAAGTTGCCGTCTGCATCCTTATAAAGAACTCCGCAAGCACAAGCCCGGCGGACATCCAGTACCGGGACATCGGCGACTACCTCACCCGCGAGCAAAAGCTCGATATCCTCAACATCGAGCAGTCGCTCGAAGGTACCGAGTGGGAATCCATCGTTCCCAACGAGCAAGGCGACTGGATCAACCACCGCGACGAAAACTACGATAGTTTCCAACCGATTGGCGATAAGACGACAAAAGGAAAGGCAGACACCAAAGCCCTCTTCGCAACCTTTTCGAATGGCCTTGTGACGAGTCGCGATTCATGGGTGATCAACTACTCGTCTCGCCGCCTCTGGTCCAGCATTAGCCTGATGACGGAGACGTACAGGCAATCGCTCTTGGACTTCACCGCTGCTGTCGCTTCGGGCATGGACCCGCGCGTCGCGGGAGACCTTGCAGTGACGGCCAATCCTGCGAAGATTAGCTGGTCGAGGGGGCTCAGGGACAGGCTGAGGCGTAACAGCCCTCTCGAAGTCGAGAAGTCCAACGATACATTGGTCGCATACCGGCCATTCAACGTCCAACGTGGCTATTTTGGCCCAGGTATCGTTGAAAATCTAAGCCAGCTTCCACGCATCTTCCCAACTCCGGACCATAAGAATCTCGCCATCACCGTCAACGCTGACAAACGGCGCGAATCTGGAGCGCTCATGGTCAGCGTCGTACCAGACCTCCACTTCAATGGGGATACGAGTGCCTTTCCCCTGTACACCTACGAAGCGGTAACAAGTGACATCCAGGGCGACCTGTTTGCGGAAGCTGATTTCGCCGCAGTCAATGGTTACCGCCGGAAAGACAACATCACCGACGCGACCCTGACCACGTACCGCGGTTTCTACGAGGATGTTCAGATCGGTAAGGAAGACATCTTCTACTATGTCTACGGTCTGCTTCACAGCCCCGCGTACAAGGAGCAATACAAGGCAGACCTGATGAAGATGTTGCCACGGATACCCAAGGTCAAGGACTTTTGGGGCTTCAGCCAGGCGGGCCGCGGGCTCGCGGACCTGCATCTGGACTACGAGACAAAGACACCCTACGCCCTGGAGGAGATCACCACGGGAGTGACGGGTGGCGACGAATACGACTTCTACCGAGTGAACAAGCTGTGTTTCGGCGCCCGGAAGGACCGCTCAAGGATCATCTACAACCAGCGGATCACACTGGCCGGAATACCGGATGAGGCCTACGACTACCAAGTCAACGGCAAGTCTGCCCTCGAGTGGATCATCGATCGGTATCAGGTGACCACGCACAAGGACTCACAGATCGTCAACGACCCGAACGATTACTGCCGTGAAATCGGCAATCCCCGCTACATCGTGGACCTCGTCAAGCGTATCGTCACGGTCTCCCTGGAAACGAACAAAGTAGTGGCAGCTTTGCCGGCGTTGGACATTCTCGAATGACCAGCGCACCGCGTTGGACAGACAAGATGATGTCTCTCTTTCGTGCGTGGAGGCTAGTGCGTCCCCTAGGGGGTGTGCTGTTCAGGCGCCGCGACGCTTCGGCGGTGACACAAGACTTCCAACGCACTCCAAACCAGAAGGAAGCTGACCTAGATAGCCCGTATGTCACGATTCATATGTTTCCGGTCCAATATAGAGCGGAACGAGTCTTTCAGGCGGGAGCACCTGAATGGGAAGCTGTAACAGGCATCTTTCGGCAGTTTGCACGGGAAAGCGGCTTTGATTCGAACCCGCCTGTCTTCGGGCACAGCGGGCAGGTGTGGCTGGTCACGGAAACCGGGCTCCTGCGCCCCTACTCCCTCGTGTGCGGAGCCGCGGAGGTTGATACATCCGGCGCTCGTCCGACCTTGTTATGGATGTGGATCCACCCGAACAGCCGTCGTAACGAGGTAGTCCCGACGCGGGACGCAGCGATACGGCTATGGCAACGAATTGTGGAGGAGTTCGGAGAGCTGGAACTCGAACCGCCTGTTTCCAAATCGATGCAAGGATTCCTGCGAAAACTGGACTAGAAGCCTGGCGAACAAAAGGTCAAGTTTTCCTGCGCTTAGCCCGCAGACTCCAAGCGTGCCACCGTTGCGGGGCGTCGCCAGATGGTCGACACGTGCATTCGCGGCACCCGGATTTACGTCATCGGGCCACGTGTTTACTCTTGCCCCCGGACAACAGCAAGAGACTGGCCGGCCGCAACGGCTGACCAGTCTCTCGGGGACTGCTAGAGCGGCTGAATGTTCTCAGCCTGGGGGCCCTTGGGGCCCTGGGTGATGTCGAACTGAACCTTCTGGTTCTCGTCCAGGGACTTGTAACCGCTGGATGCGATTGCCGAATAGTGTGCGAACACGTCAGCGCTTCCGTCGTCAGGGGCAATGAAACCAAAGCCCTTTTCGGAGTTAAACCACTTGACAGTACCTGTTGCCATGCTTGATTTTTCCTTCACGGGTCGCCGGGCGGTTCCGCTTCTCGGAATACCGTCCCCGCCACTCACATTGATGAGCCTATGGGCGATCGTTTGCAGGGGCAACAGTTGGCTTCAAAAGCGGAAGCCGCCGAGGCTCGGCATCGGCTGGGGCCTGAGAGTGCCGGAGGGTGAACCGGCCGATGGGGGGTCCCTGCTGCAGGTCTGCCTCAGGGCGTCTGAGAGGTGATCCATTGCCGGGCATCCAGCTCTCCGATCCGCCGGTACAGGGTCGCCCGCGACATACCCAGGTCACGGGCGACGTGGGTGGCTGCCTCCCCGGCGTCGATGAGGCGGCGGGCGTTGCTGATCTGGCTATCGCTGAACTGCTGCCGCCGTCCGCCCAGATCCTTCCCCGCGGCCCGGCGTTTGGAGACAGAGTCGTTGATGCGTTCGCGCTTAATCTCGAGTTCCATCTGGGCCAGGGCCGCCATGACAGTGAAGACCATGGATCCCATCGGGGTGCCGGTGTCCACATTCCCGCCGCCCAGGTTCAACACCCGAAGGTTGATGCCCCTGGCCCGCAGCTCCTCGGCAAGGCCGAGCATGTTCACCGTGGACCTTCCCAGCCGGTCCAACGTGGTGATCACCAGCGTGTCCCCCTCGTGCAGTGCTTCCAGCGCCCTATTGAATGCCGGCCTCGATGCCCGGGCGCCGCTGACCCCGTGGTCGGTGTAGAGGTCATCACGTCGCACACCCGCTGCGAGCAGGTCCCGAACCTGCCGGTCGAAGTCCTGTGCCCTGGTCGAGACCCGGACGTAGCCGATCAGTTTTCCCATGTACGCCCCACAAGTGTCTTGCAACCAATACTCATGTCAGTAAAACTAACAGGAGGCTGCGATACATGGTGGCAAGACACTCGGAGCCGCGGAGTTCCAAGCCGCACTGTTGTCTCACCGGACCGTCTCACATCCGAAGGGTTGTGAGACGGACGAGTGCGCGCCGCTGAACCGGAATGGCGCCAATTCCTCGAGGGTCCTCGTCGAGCGACTGTGGACGGCCGTACGGTAGCGGCTCGTCTCCTGCGAAGCTTTGCCGCTGATACTCGACGACTACGCTCGGGGAATATCCCTGCTGAGCATTAGCCGGGCAGGCACCCCGGCGACGAGGGCCGGGGTAAGTAGCAGCAGTCCGTAACCGGGGATAGGTGCAGATATGAGAGCCGCGGCAACAGCAGCGGCTGAGAAAACAACATAGGCGAGCCGCCGCGATCGCCGCGCCGATCCCGTGGCTCGCGCCCGTGACCAGCGCGACCTTCCCGTCGAGGTGCCCGGAGCTGGTCATCGTTCTTCTCGGTTCGCGGCGGCCCGGTTCTGCGGCAGGAGGAAGCCGACCGCGATAAGCCAGAGGAGCCCGCCGAACCGACCGATCGGGAGCAGGAATTGGAGCGGCTCGACGGCCATGGAGAGGAAGCTCAGCTCGGACAACGCGGCGA
>NZ_JBFBEY010000050.1:0-12893 GCF_040683875.1 Arthrobacter sp. NPDC093128 | reverse complement strand
GTCATCTCCTCCCGCCACGGCATGGCCTACCTTGCCGAGGCCTACACTGGCTGGCCCGGCAGCAGGTAAAGCCGAGCGCAGAATCGACGCCCCCACCACTCCACGGCGGCGGCATTTCAACCCAATGCAACCTAAACCGGAAGTGTGATCCCGTGAAATACATCAAGCTCCGTGACCTCACCGTCTCCGCCATCGGACTGGGCTGCATGGGCATGTCCCATATCTACACCGGCCATAGGCAAGCCGAGAAGGACTCGATCCGTACCATCCATCGTGCGGTTGAACTGGGGGTGACTCACTTCGACAGCGCAGAGATCTACGGTCCGTACAAGAACGAAGTGCTTCTCGGTAAAGCCCTGAAGGGCCGGCGTGACCAGGTCGTTGTTACGTCAAAGTTCGGCATGGTCTCTCACGTTGGAAATGCGGGCCCTTTAGACAGTTCGGCAGAAAACATCCGGGCGGCGGTGGAGGGCTCCCTCACCCGCCTTGATACGGACTACATTGACCTCTATTACCAGCACCGGGTCGACAAATCCGTGCCTATCGAGGAGGTCATCGGCACGCTGAAAGAACTCATCGCTGAGGGCAAGATCCGTCATATTGGCCTCTCTGAAGCCGGCCCGGACATCATCCGCCGGGCTAACTCGGTGCACCCCATCACTGCGCTTCAGTCTGAATACTCACTGTGGACACGTGACGGTGACGACGGAACCTTAGAGCTGCTGAAAGAGCTGGGCATCGGTTTTGTGCCGTACTCTCCACTCGGTCGAGGCCTCCTCACCGGAAGAATCCGGTCCCTTGACCAGCTGGATAAGGATGACTGGCGCTTGAGCAACCCCCGTTTCATGAACGGTGCACTGGAGAAGAACCTCCTTGTGCTGGAAGAAGTGGAGGCCGTCGCTGAAGAAGCAGGAGTCACTCTTTCGCAGGTCGCGTTGGCTTGGCTGCTCAGTAAAGGTGATGACTGGTCGCCCATTCCTGGCACGATCCGTATCTCCCACCTCGAAGAAGATCTACTCGCCCTGGACGTGAAGCTCACCCCGGAACAAGTCGTTGCCCTCGATAACGTCACGCAACCTGTGGGTGACCACCACACTGCCTCACAGATGAAGATTTTCGACCGGGTGAATACCCTCAAAGACCAACGTGGGAATTAGGGTCATGACCACGCATCCCAAGATCGCAATCATCGGTCAAAATGAGACCGGGTCCCAGATTGCCGATGGACTCACGAGGGCCGGTGCCAGTCTCTTGAGATTTGATCCCGCCTTGAAGTCTCCTGCCGGAAGCCTTGAGGAGGCTGTGTCAGGTGCTGACGTGGTCCTCGCCCTGGGTTCTTCCGCGGGGCCGGCACGTATCGCACAACGAGTTGTTCCCCTGCTCAGGGAGGATGCGCTCTATGCAGATCTGAACACCGGCACACCCGCAACGAAAAGACAGCTCGCGGCACTCTTCCCGGCTGGTTCCTTCGTGGATGTGGCCGTCGTGCAGCAGGATCCCGTTCCGGCCGAAGGGCCCATGATGGATGTTGCCGGTACCGGAGCCCAAAGACTGATAGAGCTGCTCGAACCCTTTGGCCTGACCCTCAGGTATGTTTCAGAGGTTCCGGGCGAAGCGACGGCGCGCAAGCTCATCCGCAGCCTGCTGGCCAAGGGAATTGCAGGGGCTGTCATTGACTGCCTTTGGGCCGCCGAAAGCATGGGCCTGCAGAGTTGGGCTTACCAGGAAATCCTGGAGGAATTCGAAGCCAGCTCTGGGGAGACAGCCCAGCAGTACTTGGCTGGTACTGCTCAGCACATCAAGCGTCGGCAAATTGAAATCATGGATGTGGTGGCGATGCTCAACGAGACCGGGTACGAAAGCACCATGCTGGCCGGGATCGAGTTCAACTACGGGCGCATCCTGCACGGAAAGAAGATTCCGTTCAGTAAGCGCCCGTAGTCCGGCTTTCTAAATGTGAAGTGTAGTGACCGGTCCTGGCGTAGGACTGGAACCTCGGGTTCTTCGTGGGTTGCCAGTCCGGCGCCGTCTCCGCACCAGGGTGCGGGGGGTGTGGACTGCGAGAGCCACATTTGAAGGTCTGGAGGTTCCAGCCATGAATAAGCGTACTTACGTCGGTTTGGATGTCCATGCACGCAGCGTGTAGGGCTGCGCGATCGACGGCGAGACCGGCGAAATTCTTCGGCAGAGCCTAGCCGCCAACGATGCCGGGATCGCTGAGTGGGTGGCCGGGCTGCCGGGGCCCGTTCTGGTTGTCTATGAGGCAGGTCCGACGGGATTCGGCTTGGCCCGGCTTTTGGCCGCCCGCAGGGAATGCGTGGTCGCGGCCCCGTCGAAGCTTCAGCGGCCGCCCGGAGCCCGGGTCAAGACCCATGCGCGGGATGCTGAGCGTCTGGCCCGGTTGGCCCTGCTGGGTCAGATAGCCCCGGTGCGGGTCCCAAGCCGGTCGGACGAGGCTGACCGTGATCTGGTGCGTGTGCCCGCGAGGACCTCGAAGCTCTTGCTGGTCTGGGCTACTTGGGCGGATCTACCTGGACCGATGCTCACTACACGTGACTGCACTGGCAATGGTTCGAGGATCCTGCCTTGCGGGCAGCATGAGGCCACTATGGAACCCTCGCCGCTGCGGTTCACCGGAGCAGTGGTGGACGGATAGACGTGTGCCGTTCCCGGCCTCTGTCCGGATGGCTCGGCAGCGTGGAGGAGACCCGCGATAGTCCTCTGGAGAACCGGCAATCAACCGGTGACGCCCGACATTCCTAAACCAGCGGCACCCCTTCAGTCGAACACCTCGTCCTACCAACCCGCGAACATCAGCATGACAGCGCCTCACATCGATCACGACGCGCCAGCCAAACGGACCAAGCACAAGGAACGGACACAAAAGAGCGGTCCAGGACAACTAGCCCTGGACCGCTCACCCTTGCCCTTTTGACACCGAGCACTCACATATCAGTACTCGAGCTGCTGTTGCAAGGCGTCGAGCACCACATAGCAGGGAAGAACCTGTGCCACGCTGGAGTTGGGCTCGCGCTTTTCCTTGATGGCGGCGACGAACTCGCGGTCCTGCAGCTCGATGCCGTTCATCGATACCGCCACCTTGGAGACATCGATGGCGGTTTCCTTGCCGTCGACGAGGTCGTCGTACCGGGCGATGTAGGTGTCGGTGTCGCCGATGTAGCGGAAAAAGGTCCCGATGGGTCCGTCGTTGTTGAACGAGAGTGAGAGCGTGCAAATCTTGCCGTTCTCGCTTTGAAGCTGGACGGACAGGTCCATGGCGATGCCAAGTTCAGGATGCTTGGGTCCCTGGACGGCGTTGGCCTTCACAATCTTCTCGCCAGTCTGGTACTGGAACAGGTCGACTGTGTGGGCAGCATGGTGCCACAGCAGGTGATCGGTCCAGGAGCGGGCCTGGCCGAGGGCGTTGGTGTTGGTCCGGCGGAAAAAGTACGTCTGCACATCCATCTGCTGGATGGAGAACTCGCCCGCGGTGATCCTGTTGTGGACGTACTGGTGCGACGGGTTGAAACGCCGCGTGTGGCCGGCCATGGCAATAAGGCCGGCTTCCTTCTGGGCATCCACGATCTCCTGTACACCAGCCAGTGAGTCTGCCATGGGGATTTCGACCATGACATTTTTGCCGGCGCGCAGGGCTTCCAGGGTCTGGGCGTGGTGCATTTGGGTTGGGGTAGCGAGGATGACCCCGTCGAGGTCATCCTGCGCCAACAGCTCGGAGTAGCTGGTGAAGGCGCCTTCCGCCCCGTACTTATCGGCTACTTCCTTGGCTTTTTCCAGCGTGCTGTGGGCAACGTACTGGATTTTAGCGTCAGGGATTTGGGTGAGGGCATCGAGGTGCTTGTGGCCGAAGGCGCCCAGGCCTACGACAGCGAGATTGACGGTCATGCTGCTTCCTTCGGGGTCAGGATCAGGTGTCCAACGGATGTGTTGGACGCCGGTACGTGGTTGAAGCGGTAAACCTCGTCGACTTTGTCGCCGAGGGCGCCGCGCATGATGAGCCACATGATGAGTTCAACGCCTTCGGATCCGGCTTCCCTCATGTATTCGAGGTGGGGTTTGTACTGGAGGACTTCGGGTTCGTTGATCAAGTCGTCCATGAACTTCTGGTCCCAGGGCAGGTTTATCAGACCTGCGCGGGCGCCTTGGATCTGGTGGCTCATGCCGCCGGTGCCCCAGATCTGAACATTGAGGTCTTCGTCGAACTCTGCCACCGCCCGTCCGATGGCCTTGCCGATGGAGAGGCAACGTTCGCCGGAGGGCTGGGGGTACATCACGACATTCACGGCCAGAGGAATGACCTTCGTGGGCCATTTGTCCGGGGTGCCGAACATGAGCGACATGGGCACCGTCAATCCGTGGTCCACCTCGAGGACGTTCAACACTGTCAGGTCGAAGTCATCAAGGATGAGGGAGGCGGCGAGGTGGGTTGCCAGCTCCGGGGCGCCTTCTACCGGGGGGACCGGCCGCGGTCCATATCCTTCATCGCAGATTTCGAATGATTCGGCCACTCCGACGGCGAAGGTGGGCATGATTTCCATGCCGAAGTAGGAGGCGTGGTCGTTGTAGACGATGATCGCCACGTCGGGGTTGTTGGTCTTGATCCAGTTCTTTGAGAATTCATATCCCTCGAACATGGGCTTCCAGTAATCCTCCTCGGTGCGGCCCATGTCGATAGCTGCGCCTACTGCGGGCACGTGGCTGGTCGCGATGCCGGCGGTGATTTTAGCCATTATGCTTCGCCTCTTTCTTTCTTTGAGCGCCAGCCTTCGATGGTGCGGCCGCCGGCCAGCATCATCGCCTGGTACTGCTCGACGTTCATGTCGGTCATGGTGCTCACGGCCTGGACGTATGACAGTCCTTCGGCCGCGAAAATTTTGGACAGGAAGTAGACGTTTCCGCCGTTGTCGAGCATTTTCTGGAAGTCACGGGTGAGGACCGCCTGCTTTTGGTCCTCCGTCATCTCCCACTCGTCCAGGTAGGAGCGCTCATCGGCGAGGAACCTCTTGCGGTTCTCCTCCTTGCGAAGGCTCATGCAAAATTCGTTGAAATGGAAACCTTCGCGAGCTTTTTCGATGGTGAAGATGGTCGTGCCGGGAAGGTCCTTGAACTGCTCAAAATCGGGCTTCATCATCAGCTCCAATAAATGTTGTTGGGGTTGGTTACGAGCAATTTCTCCTGCAGGGCCGGGGTCGTTGCTATCGACGGGACATAGTCGACGAGGATTCCGTCGTCGGGCATCTCTTGTTTCATGTTCGGGTGGGGCCAGTCGGTCCCCCATAGAACACGGTCGGGGAACTCCTCCACCACGGTCCTGGCAAAGGGCACAACATCGGCGTAGGCCGGAGCTCCATTGACCGTGATGCGGTCCGGGCAGCTGACCTTGGAAATGACGTTTGGGTTCTCCTGCATGAAGCGCAGGAACTTCGCAAACTCCGGGCCGTCCACCGGTTTGGTGACGTCGGGACGGCCCATGTGGTCAATGACAATAGGGATGTTCAGGGATGTGAAGAAGTCCCACTTCTCCCGCAGGTCTGCGGGCTCGAAGTAGAGCACCACGTGCCAGCCCAGGGGACGGATTTTTTCGATGATTTCGCGGTAGTACTCGTCCGGTTTGGGATCAACCAGGCGCTTGACGTAGTTGAATCGAACACCGCGTACTCCGAGTTCATGCATCCAGGCTAGTTGTCCCGGCGTTACCTCGGGCTTGACGGTGACCACGCCGCGTGCTTTGTCGTTCGAGCGTTCCAGGACGTCCAGGAGAGCCGAGTTGTCTGAACCGTGGCAGGTTGCCTGGACAACCACGTTCTTTTCGAAGCCGAGGAAGTCCCGCAGCGCGAACAGTTGGTCCCTGCTGGCATCGCAGGGCGTGTATTTGCGTTCGGGGGCGAAGGGGAAGATGCTGCCGGGGCCAAAGACGTGGCAGTGTGCGTCGACGGTTCCGGCAGGTACCCGGAATTTGGGCTTGCTCGGGTTAGGGTGCCAGTCGAGCCAGTCTGCGTCTTTCACAAAGGTGGGCGTGTTCATCAGACCAAGGCCTCCAGCCTTTGCTTGAGGCGGGGAAAGACTGCTTGGGCGTTGATCGCGAAGATCTGTTCGCGCTCCTGGTCGGAGATGTCAGCGGCGTCGATGTAGCGCTTCGTATCGTCAAAGTACTCGCCGGTCTGAGGATCAATCCCGCGGACGGCACCGATCATTTCAGAACCGAACAGGATGTTTTTGTTGTCGATGACGTCAAGGAGGAGGTCGATGCCTGGCTGGTGGTAGACGCAGGTGTCAAAGAACACGTTGTTCATGAGGTGCGTATCGAGGCCAGGCTGTTTGAGCATGTCCGCGAGGCCGCGGTATCGGCCCCAGTGGTAGGGAGCAGCGCCGCCGCCGTGCGGGATGATGAACCGCAGGGTCGGAAAGTCAGCGAACAGGTTGCCTTGGAGCAGTTGCATGAAAGCTGTGGTGTCCGCGTTCATGTAATGCGCGCCGGTCGCATGGAAGTTGGGGTTGCAGGACGCCGAGACGTGAATCATTGCGGGAACGTCGAGCTCTACCATTTTCTCGTAGAGGGGGTACCAGTACTTATCGGTCAGGGGCAGCGAGTCCCACTTCCCGCCGCTGGGGTCGGGATTGAGGTTGCAGCCGATGAATCCGAGTTCGTTGACGCAGCGTTCTAGCTCCTTGATCGACTCTGTCAGGTCTGCCCCGGGGGACTGCGGGAGCTGGCAGACCCCCACGAACGTCTCGGGGAAGAGATCTACGACGCGTTTGATCAGGTTGTTGCAGGCGGTAGTCCATTCGACGCTGATGCGCTGATCACCTTCGTGGTGACCCATGGCGGAGGCCCGTGGGGAAAAGATCGTGAGGTCGATACCGCGATCGTTTATGAGGCGCAGCTGGTTGGACGCGATGGACTCAATGATGCTCTCGTCGGAGATGGTCGGGTAGGTGGGGCTGGGCTGACCGGCCTTGAAGGCTGCGAGTTGATCAATCCTCCACTGGTTGTGGAGCTCCGGAGCGGTTGTGTAGTGGCCATGGCAATCGAGGATCATGTGATCTCCCAAGTTGATTGAGGAACGAAGATGGAGCCCGACATCAGCATTCGGGCGGTGCGAAGCAAGGCGGATTTGGTGACGACTGGCTGGCCCGATGAGGTATCCACGTCCATTTGGACTGTGAAAAAGCCGGAGGGGTGCTCGACATCAACCTCAACGCCGGCATCGGAGTTGCTGTGGTGTGCAGCCGGGTCACCAGTTTGGGCGGCGACGCTGCCTTCGAGCATGCAGGCGGTGGCGACCGAAACGGCACCCAGCACACCGATGGATTCATGGACCCGATGGGGGATGAAGGTGCGGGTGCTGACGAAACCGCCTCCTTTGGCGGGGGCCAGCAGGCTCATCTTGGGAACCGTCTTGCTGGTGACATCACCGAGGTTCATCAAGCGCCCCACGTCCAGGCGAATCTCTTCCAGCCGGGCCCTGAGCTCGGAATTCGCTTCAAGCTCGGCGGGTGTCTCATAGCCTGTGATGCCAAAATCGGAGGCCTTGAGGCAAACCACCGGCATGCCGTTGTCGATACAGGTCACCTCCACCCCTTTGACGACGTCCACCACATTGCCGGTGGGCAGAAGCGACCCACAGCTTGAGCCGGCGACATCTTCAAAGTTGATGGTGATCGGTGCATGCGTTCCGGGAACGCCGTCGATCCGGGCGGAACCAGCGTAGTTAACCACTCCGCCCGGGGTCTCCACGAAGGCGGTGGCTTTCGAATCGGTGTTCACCATGTAGATGGAGACCGCCGTGATGTCATCAGCGGCAGGAATAAGGCCCTTTTCCAGGGCGAACGGACCGACGCCGGCCAGGATGTTGCCGCAGTTCTGTTGGTCGCTGACCTCGGCGCGGTCCGGCCAGACCTGCAGAAACAGATAGTCCACGTCGATCCCAGGGCGGCTGGACCGGTTGATGACAGCCACTTTGGATGTGAGAGGGTGACCGCCGCCCATGCCGTCGATTTCGCGTGGATCCGGTGAACCCATGGCTGCCAGCAGGAAGGCGTCCCGTGCACCGCGGTCATCGGGCAGGTCCTCTGCAAGGAAATAGAGCCCTTTTGAGGTGCCACCACGCATCACCGTGCAGGGCACCGCCACTTGGGTACTGCTCATTTCGCGTAGTCCTCGTAGACGAGACCCTTGGCGGCAAGCTTGTCGCGCATGTCGTAAATGTCCAGGCCCAGCTCACCCGATCTAAGACGTGCCCGCTTGGCAGTCTCGTTCGCTTCACGCTCACGGCCCTTAGCGAGGACAGTTGCCGCGTCCTCGCGTCGAACTACACAGACACCATCGATGTCGGCCACGACCACGTCGCCAGGACGCACCAACTGGTTGGCGACCACGATCGGAACCTGTACGTTGCCGACAGTCTCCTTCACCGTTCCCTGCGCGCCGATGGCCTTGGACCACACTGGGAAGCTCATCTCGGTCAACGTGTCGACGTCACGAACGCCGGCATCGATGACGAGGCCCCGCACGCCATGCGCTAGGAGACTTTCCGCTAGCAGGTCACCCAAGTATCCGTCCTCGCAAGGGCTTGTTGGGGTTACCACCAAAACGTCCCCGGCCTGCGCCTGCTCAACAGCAACATGGATGGACCAGTTATCCCCCGGAGCAACCTCACAGGTGAGCGCATTCCCTGCGATCTTCGCCGGGAAGATGGGCCGAAGGCGGATATCGAGCAGGCCAGTCCGGCCTTGGGATTCATGAACTGTGGCGACACCCAGCTCTGCAAGCCCATCGACGATCTCGAGGGGGGTACGCGGGGTACCGCGGACTACTCGTGCCATGATTCTCCTTTGAATACCGTGCAATGCCTTTTGGTATAGAGAACGTCATGGTCACAGGTCATTCCAAGGAGCATTCCGCTGAACGGAAGGGAAAGTTCGGCGCTGCTCTGCGAGCGGCAACTGGGATGTGCCCAAACAAGTTGGGGCCTGTCCCGAAAGCAGGCTCTTTCAGACGGTTAACCGCAGGGGATGGCCCCGCGGTGGCTATGCGCCACCTGCCGGTAATCGCAAGGAGCCTCGCTCCGACCCGCGCCAAGGGCCTTACTGCGTCGTGGGGGATCAGCGCATTCCGTGACTGTGGGCTGCGGCAATGGCTTCGGTCCGGGAGCGGACCCCAAGCTTCTTGAAGACATTCCTCACGTGAAATTTGACCGTATTCTCGCTGATGGTGAGCGCCGTGGCGATGGTTCGGTTCCGGTGTCCGGCTGCCAGGTGCTGCAGGATTTCGAGTTCCCGCGGGGCTAGATTCCAGCCGGTGATATCCCCTTTTGGTCCAATCGGTGCATCCAAAGGCAGTGTCACTGAGACATCAGCGCCCCACCCCGTCATCACGTCCATCTGCATGGTTCCTGCCAATGCCTGCACGCGCCGGTCCAGGCGCCCCATCGTGGATGCATCAGCTGAAAGCGCCCCATTCCCGTCATCTCGGATGTTGATCAGAAGGTTGTCGCCGTCGCAGTCCCACTGCGCCCGGATTCTTCGTACCTCCGGTTGCTCCATCATGGCCAGCACCAGCCCCCGGACGACGGCGCGCGCCGCATGCGCAACTTCACCTGGGAGTGCCCGCCCATTGAGGGGAGGCTCAATGAACTGGACCTCGATACCACTGAAGCGGGTCAGCGGCCGCAGGTCCTCCTGGAGGCGTACGAATGCCTGGGCCACGGGTTCCTCCACCAGATCCGTAGTGCGGTCGCTGACAGTTCGCAGTGCCACGAGCGCTTTGGCCGTCATATCGGTGACCGTCGACCGTGCGGACGCATCATCCAAAGATGGTGAGCGCAGGGCAGCGAGAAGCGTCTCAAGAGTTGTGGAGTGCATGTCTACGAGCTCGGCCGTCACCCGGACGCGTTCGGCTGACGCCGCGCGCGATTCCATCAGATAGGACGGCGGCGCATCGGCCACTTTCTCCTGAATCCTGCGTGCCGCGATATGCCACAGGTATTCGATCAAGTCGAGCGCAGATTCAACCGCAACCGCTGCGGGGTCCGGATCGGTGATGACGAGCAGCGCACGGCTCGGTGCGTACCTGATCGCCATCACGGAACGAATATCATCCGCCAGTTCGGCTTCCCCGAGCCAAGGTTCGTCATCTGACAGGGAGGAGCGCAGCTTCTCCAGGTCAGCAATGGAAACCCGGGTGATGATCCCTTCCTCCCCAGCTTTTTTCTGCGGCCGGCCGGTGCAGTCTTCGGTAAAGATAACGAGCGCGCTGTTGCTCACATATGGAATCAAGACGTTGCGGAGCTGCTCTGCAATGTGCGTAAGTGGCGCCTCGGCCAGGGCCGAGATGGCGCGGAGAAACGGGCTCTTTGCATCCGGGCACGCCGGCCTGGTTACCGCCGCTGGCTGGTTTGTAAGGGTGGTCATCCGTCAAGAGTAAACCCCATTGCTGTAGGGCGCCTATCCAAAAGGGTAGTCGGAACCATCATAAAAAAGCGTTATGCCTATCCCTTTGATCCGCGACGATGGATACATGTTCGGGAATATCCGGACGGGCCACCATCGGGCACATGACTGAATCGAAGGATGGAGAACCGTGAGTACGACAGCCATTGAGGCGTCAGCCGCGGACGAGACGGCAAACGCACTTGCACATAATCTGGCAATGGTCCAAGACGAAGTCACCCAGACAGCAGCCGGGATCGACCAGCAGAAATTGGCGGAGCTTACATCGCACATCGGGAGTGCCGACCGCATCTTTGTCGCCGGGGCTGGCAGGAGCGGCCTGGTCCTTCGGATGGCGGCTATGCGATTAATGCACCTGGGGCGTACCGTTCACGTTGTCGGCGACACCACGACCCCGGCCATATCGGCCGGCGACCTGCTCCTGGTTGCTTCCGGTTCCGGAACCACATCTGGAGTGGTCAAAGCCGCTGAGACTGCTGCGAAGGCTGGCGCCCGGATTGCCGCGTTCACCACAAACCCGGCATCTCCGCTGGCCACGCTGTCAGACGCGCTGGTAGTCATTCCTGCTGCTCAGAAAACCGATCACGGATCGGCCCATTCCCGCCAGTACTCCGGAAGCCTTTTCGAACAGGTGCTTTTCCTCGCAACCGAGTCCGTTTTCCAGACGCTCTGGGACAACACCGACGAACCGGCGGAAGAGCTCTGGCTCAGGCACGCAAATCTCGAATAAGAACCCCCTGCATTTCCCTCATAACGCAATAGATCACTAAAGAAAGACACAACATCATGAAGCTTCAGGTTGCTATTGACCTTCTCACCACCGACGCTGCCCTTGAACTGGCCGGCAAGGTTGCCGAGTACGTTGACATCATCGAACTCGGTACGCCTTTGATCAAGGCCGAGGGACTCTCCGTCATCACTGCCATCAAGCAAGCACACCCGGACAAGATCGTTTTCGCGGACCTCAAGACCATGGACGCAGGCGAACTGGAGGCCGACATCGCCTTCAAGGCTGGAGCCGACCTGGTCACCGTGCTCGGCGCAGCCGACGACTCCACCATTGCCGGCGCTGTCAAAGCCGCCAAGGCCCACAACAAGGGCATCGTCGTTGACCTCATCGGCGTGGCAGACAAGGTCACCCGCGCCAGGGAGGTCCGTGCGCTGGGTGCGAAGTTCGTAGAGATGCACGCCGGCCTGGACGAGCAGGCCAAGCCAGGTTTCGACCTGACCGGGCTGCTCCGCGCCGGAGCTGAAGCCCGCGTTCCGTTCTCAGTGGCAGGCGGCGTGAAGCTCGACACCATCGCCGCTGTCCAGGAGGCCGGCGCAGATGTCGCAGTCGCCGGCGGTGCCATCTACGGGGCAGCCGACCCGGCCCTGGCAGCGAAGGAACTCGCAGCAGCCATCGCATAACGGCGACTCACTCTCAGCTGCGGCGGCCAGCACCTGTGGGTGCAGGCCGCCGCATCCTTGCCCTTTAGTAAATATGACGCTGCCTACGATCGCCCCTTCGCGCTCGGTTGCGTTACAACCGAACATGATGACTAACCCCTAGCACCCGGAAGGAGCCCCCTTTGAGTCAGCATCAGAATGACCTGTCCAGACGTGCGAGGCCCCCGGGAATGTACCGGAGTTGGGAACTCTTCAGCCATGGCGACCGGGTCGATATTTGGTCCAGGGATTCATTCCTGTTTACGGCCTATGTCGATGAATCCAGCGAGGACGGTCAAGTTTTATGGGCTGTCGAAGAGCGAACCGGCGCCCGCCGGCTATTTCTGCGCAGCGATTACGTAACCCTGTATCCCGTGTAGCATGCCGGCCGGCAGGGCTCCGTCGGATCTGCCCCGCACCAATCGCTAATCCGAAGGAACGAAGAAGCCCTGCGCACGCAAACTGCCGAGCACATAGAGAGGTCTTCGTCGCTTTCAGGAGGCAGGTCCACGATTTGCTGTCCGGAGCAGAGGAACTTCTTCGCTTGAGAGCTATCGCTGTCGGTGACGTGGGAGTCCTGGTGACTCCACACAATCCGTACCTCTACACGCTTGCGCTCAGCGACAGTGTCCGTTGAAACCCACGAATTTTCACACTCCTGAATTGCTCCATAGAAGCTGTACACGCGCAGTAGCCGGGGGAAGCCACAGAAAGAGCCAATGCCTTACAACGCCTTTGAAACTAGAGCGGACTTCATACGTAATCCGCTCCGCGACCGCCGGGATCGCCGGCTGAACCGGATCGCCGGTCCGTCATCGCTGGTGCTCTTCGGGGTGACCGGTGACCTTGCCCGCAAGAAGCTGATGCCGGCTGTGTATGACCTGGCCAACCGGGGGCTGTTGCCGCCGAGCTTTGCCCTGGTGGGCTTTGGCCGGCGGCAGTGGGACAACGAGGACTTCGCCGCCGAAGTGAAGTCATCGGTCCAGGCGTACGCC
>NZ_JBFBEY010000049.1:0-13598 GCF_040683875.1 Arthrobacter sp. NPDC093128 | reverse complement strand
GCGATGGGCGCCATGGTGGTGGGCGGCCGCCCGGTGAAGCCTGACGCCGTCGACCTCCGCTGGGTCTCCGCCATCCTCTACAAGAACCAGACCGTGGAGGAGACCGGCGTCGCCGCCGGCGTCCTGGACCACCCGGCCAACGGAGTGCACTGGCTCGCCAACAAGATCGCCGCGCACGGGGACGGCATGAAGGCCGGGGACATCATCCTCGCCGGCTCCTTCACGCGCCCCCTGTGGGTGTACAAGGGCGACACCGTCCACGCCGACTACGGACCCCTCGGAGTTGTCACATGCCGCTTCGAGTAGAACCGGACCCAACTTTCCGGCACGTCCTGGCCGCGACGGACCGGTCCCTCGCGGGGATGTGGGTGTGTTCCGGCAGCCCGCTGGTGGCGGAGCTGTGCGCCGGGGCCGGCCTCGACTGGCTGCTGATCGACGCCGAACACAGCCCCAACGGGCTTGAATCCGTCCTTGCCCAGCTCCAGGCCGTCCACGGCTACCCTGTCCAGGTGCTGGTCCGGCCGCCCGTCAATGACACCGTGCTGATCAAGCAGTACCTGGACCTGGGCGTGCAGAACCTGCTCATCCCGATGGTGAACTCCGCCGCTGAAGCCGAAGCAGCAGTGGCCGCCACCCGGTACCCGCCGCACGGCGTCCGCGGGGTCGGTTCGGCTCTGGCCCGCGCTGCGCGCTGGAACCGCATCCCGGACTACCTCGCGCGGGCGGCGGAAACCGTCAGCGTCACTGTCCAGATCGAGTCGGAGGCAGCCGTCGCTGCCGTGGAGGAGATCCTCGCGGTCGACGGTGTGGACGCCATCTTCCTGGGGCCCTCCGACCTGGCGGCATCCATGGGCTTGCTGGGACAACAGGAACATCCCAAAGTGCGCGCCGCCGTCGAACTCTGCCTCGGTGCCGCCACAGCGGCCGGGAAGCCCGCAGGCGTCAACGCCTTCAACAAGGACACCGCCCGCAGCTACCTCGCTGCCGGCGCCTCGTTTGTGCTGGTGGGCGCCGATGTCGCCATCCTGGCCCGCGGCTCAGAAGCCCTCGCCGCCGAATACATCCCGCCGGCCGCGGCCGTTGAGCCTGCCGGCGAGACCCCCGCCAGTTACTGACCCGAACCGCCTTAGCGAAGGACTCCCCCATGACAGTCTCACCTGCGATCACCCCTGCCCTTTTCGCGGAACGCGAAGCCTCGCTGCTCGCTTCCGTCCCCACCGGCCTGCTGATCGGCGGCCAGTGGCGGGACGCGTCCGACGGCGGCACGTTCGACGTCCACGATCCCGCCACCGGAGACGTGCTTGCCACGCTCGCCTCCGCCACCAGTGAAGACGCCCTCGCTGCACTCGATGCGGCGGATGCCGCGCAGGCGTCCTGGGCCCGGACCGCCCCGCGGGTGCGGGCCGAGATCCTGCGCCGCGCCTTTGACCTAGTCACCGAACGGGCCGAGGACTTCGCACTCCTGATGACCCTGGAAATGGGCAAGCCCCTGGCCGAGGCCCACGGTGAAGTGACCTATGGGGCGGAGTTCCTGCGCTGGTTCTCCGAAGAAACGGTGCGGGATTATGGCCGCTACCTCACCACCCCCGAGGGCAAAAACAAGATCCTCGTCCAGAAAAAGCCGGTAGGCCCGTGCCTGCTCATCACCCCATGGAACTTCCCGCTGGCCATGGCCACCCGCAAGGTCGCACCCGCCGTCGCCGCCGGCTGCACCATGGTCCTCAAACCCGCCAAGCTCACCCCGCTCACGGCGCAGTACTTCGCACAGACCATGCTCGACGCCGGATTGCCCGCCGGCGTCCTCAACGTCGTCGCCTCCGCCAGCGCCTCTGGGATCTCCGGCCCGCTCCTGCAGGATCCGCGGCTGCGGAAGGTCTCCTTCACCGGCTCCACCCCGGTGGGCAAACGCCTCATCGCCGACGCCGCGCAGAACGTCCTCCGCACCTCCATGGAACTCGGCGGCAACGCACCGTTCATCGTGTTCCAGGACGCGGACCTGGACAAGGCCGTCGAAGGCGCCCTGGCGGCCAAAATGCGGAACATGGGCGAAGCCTGCACTGCTGCGAACCGCTTCCTCGTCCAGGAATCCGTCGCGGAGGAGTTCACGGCCAAGTTCGCCGCCGCCATGGGTGCCCTGGCCACCGGCCGCGGGACGGAACCGGCCACCCAAGTCGGCCCGCTCATCGACGCCGGAGCCCGCGACGACGTGCACGCCCTGGTGGCCGCCGCCGTCGACGCCGGCGCCACCGCCGTCACCGGCGGCGCACCTTTGGAGGGGGCCGGCTACTTCTACCCGCCCACCGTGCTGGCCAACGTCCCGAACGACGCCGCGATCCTGCGCCAGGAAATCTTCGGACCGGTGGCTCCGGTCACCACGTTCGCCACGGAGGAGGACGCCATCCGGCTGGCCAACGCCAGCGAATACGGCTTGGCCTCCTACATCTACAGCCGCGACTTCAACCGGCTGCTGCGGGTCGCCGAACAGATCGAGTTCGGCATGGTGGGCTTCAACGCCGGCGTCATCTCCAACGCCGCCGCCCCGTTCGGCGGCGTCAAGCAGTCCGGCCTCGGCCGTGAAGGCGGCTCCGAAGGCATCGCCGAATACACCACCACGCAGTACATGGGCATCGCCGACCCCTACGCCTCCTGACTTTCAACACTCCATCAAGAACCACAACACGCGGGTCACAATGTTGTGCCCTCAGGAAAAGAGACACCATGAGCGCTCTGCCGCATCAACAGCCCAAGTCGGAACGGGACAACCGCCGAGTCGCGTTCGCCACCATTGTCGGGACCACTGTCGAGTGGTACGACTTCTTTATCTACGCCAATGCCGCCGGCCTGGTTTTCGCCAAGCTATTCTTCGAACCCGCCGGCAATGACATCGCCCTGCTGATCTCCTTCGCATCGGTTGGCCTGAGCTTCCTGTTCCGGCCCTTGGGCGCGTTCCTCGCCGGGCATTTCGGTGACCGGCTGGGGCGCAGGGCCATGCTGGTCCTCACACTCGTCCTGATGGGTGCCGCCACCACGTTGATCGGTGTCCTCCCCACTTACGAGACGGCCGGCCTCGCTGCTCCGATCTTGCTGCTGCTCCTGCGCATCCTGCAGGGCATCTCGGCCGGGGGCGAATGGGGCGGCGCCGTACTGATGGCCGTCGAGCACGCGCCCCGGTCCAAGCGCGGCCTGTTCGGTTCGTTCCCGCAACTCGGAGTCCCCCTGGGTATGCTCCTTGCCTCCGGCGTCCTCAGCCTGATGTCCGGTGTGATCTCACCCGGGGCGGCTTTTGTGGAGTGGGGCTGGCGTATCCCGTTCCTGCTGAGCTTCGTGCTGATCATCGTGGGCTTCATCGTCCGCCGAAGCGTAGAGGAGAGCCCCGTCTTCGCGGAAATCGCTACCCGGAAACAGCAGACCCGCGTTCCCATCGTGGAGCTGTTCAAGAAGCACTGGCTGTTGGTAGTCCTTGCGGCCCTGGTCTTCGCCGGCAACAATGCCGCGGGCTACATGACCACGGGCGGCTACATCCTCAGCTACGCCACGGCTCCCAAGGGACTGGCCATGGACCGCACCGCGGTGCTCCTGGCCGTCACGGCCTCCGCCGCGCTGTGGTTCGTCTTTACGCTCATTTCCGGCTACCTCGCCGACAGCATCGGCCGTAAGAAGACGTACCTGATTGGGTATGCCTGCCTGATGGTCACGTTCTTCCCACTATTCTGGCTCATCAACACCGGAAACATCTGGGCTATGTTGCTCGGTTTGTCGCTGTTCAGTGTGGGACTCGGGCTGACCTACGGACCGCAGGCCGCCCTCTACAGCGAACTCTTCCCCGCGTCCATCCGGTTCTCCGGGGTTGCCATCTCCTATGCCTTGGGCGCGATCATCGGCGGCGCCTTTGCCCCGACCATCGCTACCGCGCTGGTCCAGGCCACCGGAACCACGATGTCCGTGTCCGCCTACCTGCTGATTGTTGCCCTAATCTCAACGGGTGCCGTGCTGGTCATCCGTGAACGGAAGGGCATCGACCTGGGCATCGACAACCAGGCCGAGCAGGAGGTCGGCGCCACGATCTTCGACAAGCGGGTGCCCGCCGTCGCTGCGGACATCGCCGCCAAAGTCTGACGCAACCGCCCGTTTCCCGGGCCCTCGGCGCCGAAGAATGCGGGGGCCCCGGTAGCGTGAGGCATTCCGGTCCGCGTGCTCAGCTGTGGACCGCCGTCGGGCTCTGGCTGGCGGCTACCGTCGGGCGTATTCTTGACGCACTGGCACGCGTGATAGCTGGATGCAAATGGCGCCGAAGAAGCGATTGGGTTCTCGTCTGGCCGCAGCCTTGGGAAGGCTGGTCGGATTTATTGCCGTGAGCGCCATCTGTGGGGTCCTGGCCGCCAGCCTCGTGGCCCCCAGCGTGGCAGCCGCCGGGGTGACGGTCAGCAATTCGATCACGTTCTTCAACAGGCTGCCCGGTGACCTCACGGTCGATCCTCCGTCGCAGTCCACCAAAATGGTGACCGCAGACGGTCAGCCCATCGCCACGTTCTACGCCGAGAACCGGGTGCGGGTCACCCTCGACCAGATGTCGCCGTTTATCAAGGCCGCGATCATCGCGATCGAGGACAGCCGCTTCTACGAGCATGGCGGCCTGGACCCGCAGGGGATCCTCCGGGCGCTGACGTTCAATGTCACCCAGGGCGGCCGTCAGGGCGCGTCCACGCTCACCCAGCAGTACGTCACCAACGTCATCAATGAGTCGCATCTGTCCGCGGATCAAAGCGAGCAGATCGTCCTCAGCGGGCAGAAGACCATGGGCGACAAGCTGCGGGAAATGAAGCTCGCCGTTGAGCTGGAAAAGAAGTTCACCAAGGACCAGATCCTTGAGGGGTACCTGAACATCGTGTTCTTCAACCGGGACGCGTACGGCATCGAGGCCGCCGCCCGGCATTTCTTTAGCACCTCCGCCAAGGACCTCACGTTGCCGCAGGCGGCGCTGCTGGCCGGGCTGGTGAACAGCCCCAGCTTCTACGACCCCGCCGTCCACCCGGAGAACTCTCTGCAACGCCGCAACCAGGTCCTGGGCAATATGCTGGAGCAGGGGAAAATCACCCAGGCCGAGCACGATGCCGCCGTCGCCACCGGTGTGGAACTGAAAATCACGCCGGGCCGGCAGGGCTGCGCCGCCGCCGTCATTGCACCGTACTTCTGCGACTACGTGTCCCACCTGATCCTCAACAACCCCGCCTACGGAGCGGACCTCAACGACCGCGAGAGGCTGCTGTACCGCGGCGGCCTGACCATCGTCACCACGCTGGACAGCAGGCTGCAGGCCGCTGCCCAGGCCCAGGTAGACGCCACCGCAGGCGCAAATCCGGACAAGTGGGGCGCCGCCCTGGTTACTATCCAGCCCGGGTCCGGCAGGATCCTTTCCATGGCGCAGAACACCGTGTTCCTGCCGGCGGAAGGGAAGTTCGACACCCAACTGAATTTCAACGTCGATTCCAGGGATGCCAACGGCAATGACCTCAACGGGGCCGGCGGGTTCCAGCCCGGATCCACCATGAAGCCGTTCACCTTCGCGGAATGGCTAAACGAGGGCAAGTCCCTGAACGCGATGATCGATGCGTCCCGGCGGACCTATCCGCTTAACTTTCCGTGGCGGTCCAGCTGCGCAAAGGTGCTCGGAGCCTACAGCACGGCCGAGAAGAATGCCGGGCTGGGTGCAGCGGACGACCTCAAGAACAACGACGAGGGGTATTACCGGCCCATGCCCATCAACTACGGCCTCTACAACTCCATCAATACGGCAACCTTTGCGACCGCCGCGCAGCTGGACTTCTGCGGCATCCAGAAGATGGTGGACGCGGTGGGAATCCACAGCGGGCTGGACGGCGCCCAGGTGAACATGCATCAGCTCGGCAACCTGCTGGGCGCCACCGAGGTGGCTCCCCTGCACCTGGCGAACGCCTTTGCCACCTTCGCCAATGACGGCCGGTACTGCAGCCCGATCGCCCTCGCGGACGTCAGTGACCCTGCCGGGCGTCACCTTCCCGCCGAGGCCGCCCAGTGCCGGCCCGCCGTCAAGCCCGAGGTTGCCCGCGGCGTCAACGCGGTGCTGCAGGACGTGCTCAAGATGGGTTCCGGCGTCTACATCAACCCGAAGGTCCAGAGCAAAGTTCCGGTGGCGGCCAAGACGGGAACGTCCAACAACAACGGCGCCACCTGGGTGGCAGGCTTCACTACGGGCCTGGCCACGGTGTCCTTCTTTGGAGACACGCTTGAGGGCCAGAAACGTGCCGGCCAGAACGTCACCATCAACGGCACCTTCTACAAGAACATCGACGGCTACATGCTTGCAGGCCCGCAGTGGGCCAACTACATGCTGGCGGTGGCCGGGCTCTACCCGGCGGCCGCGTTCCCGCCGCCGCCGCCGTCCATGAGCATCAACCCGCCGCCCCCGACGCCGCCGCCACCTGGCCGGTAGGAAGCGTCAGGCCCGTCTGAGGACGCCGGCCCGTGGCCGGTAGCAAGCATCCCGCTGTCGTCCTCGTGCGTGTTCGGGAACGGTGAAATCCCGGTCATCTCAACGAAACGTGCCCCAATTCTGCCCCGCCTATCAGATCAGGACGTTGCGAATCCGCGGGATCCGCGTCGTTGCAGGGATCCCGGGGGTCCGGCGGTGCAATCGCCAGACTTTCGAAGAGGCATCGTTAACCTGCCCGAAACAAGACGGTCACGTGATCTTCACGCAGGCTCCGTTCCTGTAACTTACCCGCAACTTAGCGCCCCATTGCCGGAAACACGGAGCGTGAAATATTGACCGGGGGCGTGGCCCGGAATCACTCGAGGTCCCGTACAGAAGACTTGATGAGAAGGGACACGCAGGTGGAAATCACTGCGGAAAACGTCTGGGTGCTGATGTCAACGGCGCTCGTGCTGTTCATGACGCCCGGCCTCGGCCTCTTTTACGGCGGCATGACCCGCGCCAAGGCGGCCCTCAACATGATCATGATGAGCTTCATCTCCGTCGGCATCGTCGGCGTCATCTGGGTCCTGTGGGGTTACTCCATGACCGGCGGCGAAGGCGTGCTGGGTATCTTCGGCAACCCGTTCGCCAGCTTCGGACTCAGCAACCTCATCGGGTCTCCGGACCTCATCAAGGCAGCCTACTCGGGAACTTTCGCCATGGTCACGGTCGCCCTCATCAGCGGCGCCATCGCGGATCGCGCCAAGTTCAGCTCCTGGGTGCTCTTCGTGCCCATCTGGGTCACCCTGGTGTACTGCCCGCTCGCCTACATGGTCTGGGGCGGCGGCCTGCTGGGCGCTGACGGAGCCGTCACCGCCGTGTTCGGGCAGGTCATCGACTTCGCGGGCGGCACCGTGGTGGAGATCAGCTCCGGCGTGGCTGCGCTGGTCCTGGCCGTCATTGTGGGCAAGCGCCAGGGCTTCGGCAAGGACCCCAACCACCGGCCGCACAACATCCCCTTCATCATGCTGGGCGCCGCCATCCTCTGGTTCGGCTGGTTCGGCTTCAATGGCGGCGCCGCAACCACGGTGGAGCAGGCCGGCCTGATCTGGATTAACACACTCGCGGCCCCGGCCGCGGCGATGCTCAGCTGGCTGGTCACCGAGAAGATCCGCCACGGCCACCCCACCTCCCTCGGAGCAGCCTCGGGCGTGGTTGCCGGCCTGGTGGCCATCACGCCCTCCTGCGCCAACATCAGCCCGGTGGCGGCCATCTGCCTGGGCCTCGTGGCGGGCGCCCTCTGCGCGATCTTCGTGGACCTGAAGTACCGCTTCGGCTTTGACGACTCCCTCGACGTTGTGGGCGTCCACCTCGGCGGCGGCCTCATCGGCACGCTGGCTCTTGGCTTCGTTGCACTGCCGGCGGACGGCCAGGGCGGAGGCCTCTTCTATGGCGGAGGCTTCCAGCAGCTCGTGGCGCAGACCGTTGCCGTACTGATCACTGTCCTGCTCTCCGGCCTGGTGACCGCCGTCCTGGGCGTGGCCATTCACAAAACCCTCGGTTTCCGGGTCAGCGAGGAAGCCGAAACCGCGGGCGTGGACCTGTCCGAACACGCCGAGACGGCCTACGCATTCGGTGAGCTGTCGCGCAGCCGGTTCAACCCGTTCCACCACCACGCAACCGCGCCGGAAGGCACGTACAAGGAAACCGCCGCACCGCAGGACGCGGATGCGGAGCGGGAGAAGGAAGAAAGCTACGCCTAGGGCTTCGCAGCGGGCGTAGGGCCGGGGTTGAGGGGCCGGCGGCGGTTTGGGAAGGCCCCCCGGACGTGCCGGGAGTCGTGCCGTCGGCCCTACTCACATTCTAGGAAGCGGGGCGCCGCCGGACCATAGGCCGTAATGCCCTAGCCGCCGCGCCTGAACAATTAGGTCACACGATTGGGTCTTTTTGATCGGATCGAACAGGCCTACCGTGGTCACAGGGAGCCGCCCGACCGGGCAGCCGAGACACGGAGGATCCTTTCTCATGACAACGCACGTCGCAGACTGCAGCGTTTCCAACTGTTCCTTCAACGACCATTCGAATTGCAATGCCGCCGCCATCACGGTGGGCGGAACCCAGGATCATGCATCCTGTGCCACCTTCATCGACACCGGCATGCACGGCGGCCTGCCCAAGGTCCTGGCCGACGTCGGAGCCTGCCAGCGCTCGGAATGCGTCCACAACGACCATCTGATGTGCAAGGCGACCGAAGTCCATGTGGGACCCGGCGCCGACAACGCGGACTGCCTCACCTACTCGCACGCGTAGCGGGCACCACTAACTGATAGCAGAGGAACGACGGCGGGACTTCCCGCCGTCGTTCCCTTTCGTTCCGGACCGCCCGGCAGGTCCGGGCAGTCAGTCGTTGCGGGGCTTTCCCAGCTCCTGGGTTTCCGGCTCAGTCGCCTCGGCGTCGGGTGTCTCCAGCCAGTTCACCACGCTGCTGCCGCCGTGCGCCCGGTTGAGTGTCTCCTGCAGGGCGTCGGCTTCCTGGGCCGCCAGGTCCAGTTCGGACACCGCGGTCATGACTCCGCGGGCACTTTCATTGTGCGGGCGGGAGTAGTGCGTCCCTGCCGCCGCCGCCCGGTGCCATTGGGCCAGTTCCCGGATTGTCTGGGCGATGGAGCCCTGCGTTTCCTGGAGGCTGCGGAGGATCTCGTGGCTGTCCGAGGGTGCGTCCAGGTTCCTGGCTGCGCGGGCGAGGTAGCGGGCCGCTTCCTGCATCTGTTGCGCCGCGCGCCGTGGTCCGTTCGTGTCTGACACCGTAATGCTCCTTCGCGTGGGCCGTCATCGGATGGACCCTATTGTCCTCCTTGACAGCCCTGCGGCTTCGGGCGCTAGATGATCAGTAGTGGGGCGTCCACCAATTCACAGCAGGAACCACAGCAAAGGGAGCGGACATGAGCGAGAACCCACAGGCGTCGGAGCGTGTCCACAGCGAGGCTCCGGCCGAGGGCGACGAGAACGCTGATCCGAGGGATATCAGGGTTCATTCGCAGGACCCGGCCGAAGGTGCCGACATCCCGGACGTGGCGGCCGCCGGCGGCTGAACGGTTGTGGACATCGTCGAATTCCTGTCCGAGCGCATCAGGGAGGACGAGGCCGCGGCCCGCAAGATCCTGAGCGACCGCACGGTCTCCGAATCAGGCAGGTGGTACGAACACCGCCTGTTGCTGGAGTGCGAGGCGAAGAAGAGGGTCATCCGCATTGTCGAATCGGCCCGGCAGACGGCGCTGGCCACAATGGTCAGCGACCCGTTCGAGGAGGAGTCCCGCTGGATTCCGGAGGCCATCGAATGGACCACGCGTTCACTGAAGGCGCTGGCATTGCCCTATGCCGACCATCCGGATTTCGAGGAGGACTGGCTGTAGGCCGCTGCCTGGCTAGCCGGCGGGCCGCAGTGAGGTGATCATCCGCCTGATGTCACGGTACTCGGCGGTCTCCGTGTAGGCCTTGGCTTTCTCCAGATACGGCAGGGAGGCGTCCCCCGGGGTTTCATTGTTCGCCGGACTGTAGAACGCCCCGAACATGGCGGCGCTCGGGGGCCAGGTGAAGAAGTGGAAGATGGCGCATGCCGAGTCCCCCGAGGGCGGCGGGCCTGACGTGATGCCGTAGGCCGCAGCCGGGGTATCTGCCGGCCCGGGATCCGTCACGGTCCCACGCGTCTCAAACACAAACCGGGGCGTGGCACCCTTCAGGGTCAGCGCCGTCAGGTCCTGCGAGTCCAGGACGGCGTATGGGTGCTGGTCCACGCAGGTGGAGCCTGTTGCCATATTGGTCCGGAGGGTGGCCAACGGTTTCCCCGCAGGATTAGTGATCTCGGCAAAGGCGCCACCGCCCTCGGCCAGCTCGCCCGCCGGGTCCTCCACGCTCCACGCGGCCGGAAGGTCGAAGATCAGCTGGCCGTCCGCCGTCGTGTAGGTGGTCCAGGCGGCCGACGGCGTGGAAGCTCCGGTAGCCTCGGGGCCTTTCGTTTCGCCCTGGGCGCTAGATCCCGGCGGTGCCGTTGCCGTCACGGAGGCCGGCAGGTCGCTCGCATTCTGCGACGCGGGCCCTGGGGGCGCGGACTGCTGGCCGCAGCCGACCAGCACGCAGGCAAGAAGAAGGCCGGCAGGGGACATAAACCGGGAAAATACTCGTGAGCGCATGCCATCCTCCTTGATGAGCTGGCGCTGGTCTCTTCATTGTGGCGCTGCACCGGGCCGTCGGAACCTTCGTCGGCCTAATTGCCGCTGAACCGTTGCCTGGCATGACGATTTGTTGCACGCGCGAAATATCCTCGGCCGCGACGGTGTTGGCCCGGACATGACAACAATCGGAATCATCGGTGCAGGACACATTGGAAGCCAGATTGCCCGCAAGGCGGTGCAGTTGGGCTATGACGTGGTCATCAGCAACTCGAGGGGCCCCGAAACCCTGATGGGCCTCGTGGCGGAACTGGGACCCCGGGCCCGGGCGGCAACTCCGGCGGAAGCGGCCGCGGCCGGCGATTTCGCCGTCGTGACCGTGCCGCTCAGAAGCATCGGGGACCTTCCGGTGCCGCCATTGGAGGGCAAGGTCGTGATTGACACGAACAACTACTACTGGGAGCGGGACGGCCGGTTCCCGGAGCTCGACAGCGGCCAGGCCACGACGTCCGGTTTGCTGCAGAAGCACCTTCCCACGTCCAAGGTGGCCAAGGGCTTCAACCACATCATGGCAAAGGAGATCGCCACTGACGGGGCCCCCGCAGGCACAGCAAACCGCCGCGCGCTTGCCACGGCCAGCGACTATCCCGAAGCGGCTGAACTGGTGACCAGGTTCTACGACGAGTTCGGCTTCGACACGGTCAACATCGGCCCGCTGTCCGAAAGCTGGCGGGTGGAACGCGACCGCCCGGCGTACGTCGTGCGCCAGAACGCGGCCGAGCTCACCGAGAACCTCGCCCGGGCTCCCCGCACCATCTGACGCTGAGATCTGACGACTAGGCCCGCTTTCTCACGTGCTGCCGTCCCGGATCCGCCGCCACCAGGAGCGCTTTATTTCAGGCTCCGGTGGCGGCGGCGCTGCGGCTACTGCCGCCCGGCGTTCGTGCCATCGTTCCACTTCGGCGTCTATGTCACGGGTCTTGGTAACAACGGGTGGACCGCCCTGTAGCTGGCGGCGGGCATCGATCACCCGCCTGTTGAAGTCCTGCAGGATGTCGCGGACCTGCTTCTCCGAGTATTGGGCGTCCAGCCTGCCATCCAGCTCGGCGTCCTCGGTGCGCAGGAGGATGGCTTTCGGCCCCATGCCCGTGATGTTCTCGCGCTGGATCAGTCCCTTGACCCACCAATCCGGATCGTAGCCCTCGCCCAGCCCGGGGATGGGTTTGCCGGTGTACTTCAGGTTGTCGAACTTCCCCTGCGCCATGGCGTCCCTGATCAGGTATTCGGCCCTTCTGGCGTCATCCACCTTCCTGCGCTTTTCCCGTTCCTTTTCCTCGGCAGCGGTAAGCTCAGCTTCCTCCTGGGCTGTGATGCCGGTGGCGCGGACGGCGCGCAGTTCGGCGGCACGTTCCACCCGGCGCCTGAACGCGCCACCGGCTCCTTCACTGGGCATGTTCCCACCGTCCCCGGCCGATCCTGGATAACCTGCCTTCCAGTATTCAGAGGCCCCGGGCAAGTTTCAATGAACCCGCCGATCCTAAAATTGTTCTATTGGGGCAGTCTGGAAAGGGTGTGAGACCGATGGCAGGGCATTACGCTTCCGGGGTCTGGCATGTAAGGCAAGGGAACGACGAGCAATTCGTGCAAAAGTGGACGGAATTTCTTCAGTGGTCGCGGGAGAACTACCCGTCGATGGTGGTGGCCAGACTCCTGCATGACAAGGGTGTCCCCGGACGCTACATGTCGTACTCGGAGTGGACTGACGAATCCTCCCGGGACGCATGGAAGCAGGATCCCGAGTTCAGGACCCGCTTCGGTGCGAGAGTTTTTGTCCACATAATGGGTCCAAAAGGGGCCCGAAACTCCGATTATCTGGACAAAAACTCCACTGCTACTTCACTTGCCTGAGCCTTAACGGGAGAGCTTGGCGGCGTCCGGTTTGAGGTCGCCGATGTGTCCGGGCGCGTTGGCGGCAAGCACGCGTTCCACGAAGGCCCCGTATTCCTCCATGTAGTGGCGCAGGAAGTCCGCGGTGCCCTCGTCGGTGACCGTTCCGTCGTCGGCGAAGACAGCCGGGTTGAACTTAACGTACGCCTCGGGCGCGTTCAGCTGCGGCGCGTCGAGGAAGCTGAGGACGGCACGCATGGAGGACTGCATCACGGCTGTGCCGATGCTGCCCGGCGAGGCGCCGATGATGCCGGTGGGCTTGCGGGCGAAGGAGTTGGTGCCCCAGGGGCGGGATCCCCAGTCGATGGCATTCTTGAGCGCTCCGGGGACGAGGTCCTCTGGAGCCAGTTTGATCAGGGCGTTGGCGAGGGTGCGGTTGATGGAACCGCGGGCCACGCTTCCGACGAAGTAGCCGATCTTGAACGTTGCCATGAGCACAGAACGCGGGTGTCGGCCAGAGGTTCGAGGGCGACGGGTCTCAGGTGGAAGGTGTGCTTGGATCCGACTTCGGACGGACAACAACGAGCATGCGACAGCCGCCGCCGCTCAGGTACGGTCCGTGACGCATGCCCGGTGGGCGGCACGCGTACATACCGGTTGTAAAAGTTTTCCCGAGCGTCAGATCGGTGAGTTCCCCCGAGAGAATCATGACCTCCTCCCAGTAGTCGTGGACGATCACGCCGCCGGCTATGGTGTCGGCACCGGGCTCATAGTGTTGGAGCAAGGTCGAATCTCCGCTAACAGGGTCCGCAGCGAGTACCTGCTCCCAAATTCCGCGTTCGGCGTCGCCGTTCGCCTTCTGCCAGTCAGCGGGGGGTTCGTGGAACTCCAGCTCTGGTTTGCGCATTGCATCTCCTTCAGTCTCCACCGCCGGGTTAAGCGCCTGATCCCGGGGCACCAAATAACAGCCGGAAGCGGGGGGGGGGGGGGGGGGGGCGGGGGGGGGGGGGGGGGTGTTTGTGGGAGTGGGGTATTAAAACAAAGGGAGAGGGCCGATAAAGACGAAAAAAAAGGAAACAAAGTAAAGAGGA
>NZ_JBFBEY010000048.1:0-13982 GCF_040683875.1 Arthrobacter sp. NPDC093128 | reverse complement strand
CACATTGACGCACTCGCCCAGCAGTACGTCACCGCCGTCACCGGCAGCTCAGGCCAGCTCTGCACCTCCCCCGGCCTGCTGTTCGCCCCGGCCGGTGAGGCAGGCGACAAACTCGCTGCCGCCGTCGGCCGCGCCGTATCCGCCTGTGCCGGCCAGACCATGCTCACCGAAGGCATCGCCGGCTCCTGGAACACCGGCGCCACAGCGCTCGGTTCCGCCGACAACGTCACCGTCCTCGGGCAGGGCACGCCCGGTCCCACCGAAAACGCACCGGCACCGACCATCTTCGGCACCGACATCGCCGACTTCGTCTCCAACCACGTGCTGCACGAAGAGATCTTCGGCGCCGCGTCCCTGGTGATCCGCTACACCACCACCGAAGAACTCATCGGGGCCACCAACCGGCTCGAAGGCCAGCTCACCGCCTCCCTGCAGCTCACCGAAGAGGACTACCCAATCGCGGCCCAGCTGATCCCCGCCCTCGAGCAGAAGGTGGGGCGGATCATCGTCAACGGCTGGCCCACCGGCGTCGAAGTAGGCCACGCCATGGTCCACGGCGGCCCCTTCCCCGCAACCTCCGACACCAAGACCACCTCGGTAGGAACACTGGCAATCAACCGCTTCCTCCGGCCGGTCGCCTACCAGAACCTGCCCCAGGAACTCCTTCCGGCACCGCTGCAGGACGACAACCCCTGGCACCTCAACCGGCTGGTCAACGGCGTTATTGAGAAGGCCGAAGCCAAGGTCTAACAGGTCTAACAGAAACACGTCCGAAGGGAGCGGCGGAGAAATCCGCTGCTCCCTTCGTCGTCCGCCCAACCCGACGGTTAACGACCGGCAGCCAGCACCCTTTCAGAAGAAGGTGTGCTGGCTGCCATAAGCATTTGCCTGTATCTGGGCCCCTGCCCGGACCAGCCGGAGCGGTGTGGCTTATGTCTGAGAAATCATTTGGTGACGCATTTCGCCTATCCCCAGCGCATACGTAACAAGTTCGTCACCGGGCGCCAGGAAGCGCTGCGGGACGCGCCCCACTCCCACTCCGGGCGGGGTTCCGGTGAAGACGACATCGCCGGGGAGCAGCGGCGTGACCCTGGACAGCCGCGCGATGATCTCGGGGATGGAGAAGACCATGTCCGAGGTGTTGCCAATCTGGACTTCCTCGCCGTTGATGGCACAACCGAGTTCGATGGTGTCAGGGTCCTCGAACTCGTCAGGCGTAACGAGTAGCGGCCCTATCGGGCCAAATCCCGGGAACGACTTCGCGAGGCTGTACTGGGGTGCCGGCCCGGAGGCCTGCATGGTGCGTTCTGACAGGTCCTGGCCGACGGAAAGCCCGGCCACGTGGCTCCACGCCTTTTCCTTGGGGATGTGCCGGCCACCGCGGCCAACGACCGCAACCAGTTCCACCTCCCAGTCCACTGTCCCGGGTGGCAGCGTGATCGTCCCGTAGGGTCCGGTGAGGCATGTGGCGAACTTGGTAAACACCGTGAGGTCCTCGGGCACGGCCAGGGACGCCTCCGCGGCATGGGCCGCGTAGTTGAGCCCGATCGCAAAGACTTGGCGCGGGTGCGGTACCGGGGAGGCAAAATAGTCCAGCGCGATCCCGCTCAGGGGCTTTCCTGTTGCGCCGTCGAGTTGGCCTGCTACCTCCCTGAGCTCGTCCCAGCGGTCGTAGCATTCCTGGATGTTTGGGCTGAACCGGCCGTCGGTTTGCTGCGAGACGTCGACGACGCGGTCATCCTGGGTGACGAGCATCAGCCGGTTGGAGATGTTGGCCAGGCGCATGGGTGGTCCTTCCGTTGGGGGGTCTGGAGTTGGCTGGTATCACTGTTGATACAGGTGTGGCCGGCCCTTTCGGACCGGCCACACCGCTATGAATTGCACCTAGGCAGATACGTCGAATTCGATGGTTCCCCAGCCTTCGAAGGTGCCGGACCAATGGCCGGCTTCCCTCATGGGTACAGCCTTCAGGCAGCTGCCGGGCAGGATGATCTGTCCGGGTTCGAACTCAACGCCGTACTCGGCAAGCCGATTGATCAGCCAGGCCGTGGCGGCGAACGGGTTGCCGAGAATGTTCCTGGTGTTGCCGGAGATGATCTCCCGGTCGTTGAAGCTCAGGACACCGTGGGTGTTGCTGAGGTTCAGTTCGGTCACCCGCCGGGGCGTGCCGCCCAGAAGGATGGCGCCGGTTGAGCCGTTGTCTGCCAGGGTGTCCGGAAGGCTGATGGCCCAGTCCTTGACCCGGGAATCGATGATCTCAATGGCCGGCAAAGCGTACTCAATGGCATCGATGACGTCGGCAACGGTGATGTTTGGCCCGCGGAGGGGCTTGCGCAGCAGGAACGCGGGCTCGAGCTCCACAAACGGCTCGATGAACTTGCCCAACTCCAGCGTGGTGCCTTCGTAGGCGAAGGCGCTGGCGAGCAGGTGCCCGTAGTCCGGCTGGTCAAGGCCGAAGGCGTCCTGCATGACCTTGGCGATGTTCCCGAGCTTGTAGCCCACGAGGCGGTCACCGTTGGCGATTGCGTGACCAACGTTGATCTTTTGCACTTCGAAGGCACCATCAACGTCGAGGGCGGGCCAGGACTCGGTTGGTGCTGCTATTGATTCGCCCTGGAGCCGGGCAGTACGGAGGGTGCCCGCGATATCCTCGAGTGAGTTGGTGGACATGGATAAAGTTCCTTTCGGTTCGTTCCTGCGGCGCTGGTACGACGTCGTGCCCGCCTCGCCGTAACGAATGGTGTGGGAAATGCCGGTGCTGCTCAGTTGCCGGCACCCAGGTGCCAGATGCCGAGTGCGGAAAGAAGTTCCCGGGGGTCCCAGATGACCCATTCCTCGGCAAGTTTCTCGTCCTCGAAGCGGAGAAAGGACGCGCCGGACACGGTGACGCTCCGGCCGGTGGCGGGTACATCCATGAAGGTGCCCTGGTGCGTGGCGCTGGTCTGCCAATGGATTGCCACCCTGTCGCCGTCTTCGACAATCTGCAGGATTTCGACCACTGAATCCGGGAACGCTTTTTGCATTGCCTCGATGGTCTTTTGCAAACTGGCGTAGTCTTCGCTTCCGGACTTGGACCGGCGGATGTATCCGGGGGCGAGGATTCGTTCGAAGGCGGCAAGGTCACCGTCCCCCCATGCGCCGTTCCAAGCCTTGAGAATTGTTTCCTGCCTGGTGCTCATGATGCGCTCCTTGATACTTCGGGGGTGGGGATTTCGATGGGCAGGTACTGGCCGAACTTACCGCCCCGGAATAGCAGGGCGTCACCGGTTCCTTCTTCCATGCTGGTGACCGCGCCGACCACCATGTAGTGGTCGCCGACGACAACTTCTGATGTGACAACGCAGTCGATATAGGCCGTGGCGCCGTCGAGATGGGGTGTGCCGAGGGGGCCCGTGGTGCAGGGCAGGCCTTCGAACTTCTGGGGGCCTTTGCGTGAGAGCGAACGGCAGATGCTGATCTGGTCCTCGGCGAGGATGTTTGCAGTGAAATTCTGCAGTTTGCGCAGCTTCGGCCAGGTCGAGGAGGACTTGTCGACGCAGAACATGACCAGCGGCGGGTCCAGCGACAGCGACTGGAACGTTCCGACGACCAGGCCGAGTTTCTCGTCGTCGTCGTTGACGCCGGTGATGGCCGTGACTCCGGTGGGCAGCTTGCCCAGGATCTGGCGGTAGTAGGCAGGAGTGATATCCGTTGCCGGAGTTTCGTCCGAGGCTGGGGTGATATCCATGGTGGTCTTCCTTTGTTGTCTTTGGTGCGGGCCACGGTGCCCGGTGCACGAAGGGTGGGTGGGACTAGCGGGTACTCATGGGTGACTCTTCACTTTTCAGCAGCTCTGAGTGGATGTTCCGGCCCGCGCGCAGGCCGCTTTCGACGGCGCCGTCGAAGAAGCCGGCCCAGATGTTCGCGGTGTCGCTGCTGGCGAAGTGCAGGGCGCCTTCGCTGGCCTGCTGCGCCCGGTGGTATTTGGTGAGCTGGCCCGGACGCTGGATCTGCCAGGTTTCCTCGGCGTAGGGGTCTTCGCCCCATTTGTGACCGGTGACCTCGAGGACTTCCAGGTCGTCCCGCCATACCTTGATGGCTTCCTGGACCTGGTCCTTGTCGGTGACGTCGATGCGGTTTGCATCGGCTCCGAAGCCGACCAGCACGGCGTCGTCTTCTCCGACGAACTCCGTGCGGATCACGGAGAGCGGTTTGTCCTGGGCGGAGTAGGCGAAGAACGGCTTGATGGGTCCCTTAACCCGGATCCAGGCCTTGACACCCTGGGAGGCGGTCTTTTCCCGGCTGGGTGCGAGCTTGCCCTCGGACAGGGCGGGCCGGACGTCAAGTTTGTGCAGGACGTTCTGCGGGAGGGTGATGACCACTTTTTTGGCCTGGATTTCCTGGCCGTCACCGTAGGTGACGGTGGCTCCGTCGGCGTGGTGTCGGACGCTGGTTACGGGGGTATTGAGGCGGATGTCGGCGTCAGTGTCCTCGGCAATGGCATTCGCCAGACCGTCGTTGCCGTTTTTCAGGCGGTAGATGGCTGAGGCCTCGTGCATCAGGTGCCAATGGCCCGATGACCCGGCGGTCCAGCGCAGGGCGTTGACATAGGCGCACTGATTCAGGGGCGCGTTGAAGTGTCCCACCCAGGCGGCCTCGTTCGCGTTCCGCTCGTCCTCGGAGAGGTCCAGCTTGTCCAGCATTTCCTGCAGGTTGTACTGGTCCACCTCAGCGAGGTTCTCCACGGTCAGCGGTGCATCCGGGCGGGGCAGCCACTTCACGGTGTCTTCCAGCAGCCGGGTCATGCCCGGATCGATCAGCTTCATGAAGTCGTCCAGGTTGCCGCGACGCACCTCGTCGCCGGCCAGCCAGTAGGTTTCTTCCGAGCGCGGACCGCGGGAGACCTCCAGGCCATAGCGGGTGACCTCCGCCCAGACGTGGGGCTGGGTCCAGTGCAGCCAGTTGCCGCCGAGCTCCAGGTTCTGGCCCAGGCGGCGCTCGGTGTAGAGCCGGCCGCCAATGCGGTCGCGGGCTTCCAGGACCACCACTTTGTGGCCGCGGTTGCCGAGCTCCCGGGCAGTGACGAGGCCGGCAAGACCGGCACCGATGACGACGACGTCAGTCTGTTCAGTCATTGAAGTATCTTTCGTTGATATGTCTGGTGGGCTGAGGCTTAGCGGCTGGCGTCGCTGAGGTGCTTGGCGCGCTCTGCCGTTGCAGGGTGGCCGTCCAAGGTGTACTTGTGGCCGGGGAACAGCTTCTCCCGCAGGGTCAACGGTTCCTGGTTCTCGGCGCGGGCCGGGGATATGAGTCCCTGAGCTCGCAGTTCGGGAAGGGCGAGTTCAATGAAGTCCTCCCAGCTGCCTGGCTTCGTCGTGTAGCTAAGGTTGATGCCGTCGATGTCTGCCTCGTCGCGCCAGCGGAGCAGTTCCGCGGCGACAGTATCCGGGGATCCAACGATCGTGGATCCGGTGCCGCCGACGGCGAGGAATTCCGCGATCTGACGCGGGGTCCAGTCCCGGTCCGGGTCAGCCTTGGAGAACATGTCCACCATCGACTGCCCCGCCTTCGTGCCAACGGACCGCAAAGGCGTGTCCAGTTCGTACTCGGACATGTCGATGCCGGTCCAGCCGCTGAACCGTGCCAGGATCCCATCAACCGGTGCGGTCTCCACGGCTTTCCGGTACTTGGCCTGGGCTTCTTCATCGGTGGGGGCGACCACGACGGTGAGCAGAATGACCACCTTGACGTCACGGGGGTCACGTCCCGCGTCAGCCACGGACTGGCGTAGCTTGGCTACGGTGCGCTTGGCACCTTCCACCGACGTGCTCTGAATGAAGACGGCTTCAGCGTGCTTGCCGCCGAATTCCATTCCCCGGGAGGAAGATCCCGCCTGGAACAGGACCGGGGTGCGCTGCGGGGACGGCTCGCACAGGTGGAACCCGGGGACGGTGAAGTACTTGCCGGAATGGTTGATCTGGTGCACCTTGGCGGGGTCGATGTACGTTGCCGAGTCGGTGTCCCGGACCACGGCGTCCTCGTCGAAGGAGCCCTCCCAGAGCTTGTAGACAACGTCCATGTACTCATCGGCCATGTCGTAGCGTTCGGCGGGGCTCAGCTGCTGTTCCTTGCCCAGGTTGCGGGCAGCGGCCTCCGAATAGGAGGTCACGATGTTCCAGCCAACCCGGCCGGAGGTGAGGTGGTCCAGGCTGCTGAACTTGCGCGCCAGCAGATAAGGCGGCTCATACGTCGCCGAGCATGTCACACCGAAGGTCAGGTGCTTCGTCACGGCCGCCATGCCGCTGACCAGCACGGTCGGGTCATTGATCGGGAACTGCGCGGCGTCCCGCAGCGCAGCGTCACCGTTTCCGCGGAAAACATCGTGGTAGCCGAGGTTGTCGGCGAAGAAGATGCCGTCAAAACCGGCATTCTCCAGCATCTGCGCGACGCCCGTCCAGTACCGCAGATCGGTGTAGCGGTGGCCCTGGTCGCCCTCGTGTCGCCAGGAACCGGATGTGAGGTGAGCGGGGGCGAATACATCGAAGGCAAAAAGGCTCAGTGGTTCGTTTTTCATGGCAGCAGTACTTCCTTGGACGGTGCCTAACGGCGGGACGAATGATTCAAAAATGAACACTGCGTTCAATTTAGAGTGTTGCGTGGCTCACTGTCAAGACTCGGACCGAAGGGGCCTCGCACAGGGAGGGGTCTCGGCGGGCAAGTGCCTTTCCCAGCGCCTTCCCTGGACTGACTTCCTCTGCACCCTGGGCAGACTCGAAGTGAAGCCTTGCGAATCGTGTCTCGCGGCGGGTTTGAACGCGCAGTTCGTTAAACTGATAGGGCCTAGGATGGAAGATGCGATCTAGAGTCACGGCCGTGCGGCCCTGACCGGACGCGGAGTGGGAGCGGAAATGGCAACGGGACAAAGCGCGGTACCGGAAGAAGCACCTGACGGCGAGGAGGCAGCGACGACGCCGGAGCCCTTTGACCTCATCAACAAATCCGTAGTCAAGGCAACCGTGCTCCTCAGGGAACTCGGACACCACCGGGACGGGATCAACGTCACCGAACTTGCGCAGTCCGTAAAGATGTCACGTCCCACAGCCTTCCGGCTCCTTCTCAGCCTGGAGCAGACGGGCTTTGTCGAACGCGAAGACAATCGCTACAAGCTCGGATGGCAGCTGGCGCATTTGGGCAGGCTGGCCGATCCCTACGCAGGGGTTGTAGCGAGGATTCAACCAATTTTGGACGACTATGCCGAGAGGCTCAATGAGACATTCAGCTTTGTTATGGTGCGCGGAGGTTGGGACCACGAGGTGATCGCCGAAGCCTCCGGCTCGCGCTACCTCAGATCCCACCTGTACCTGGGCGGAAGCTATCCATTGCACGCCAGCGCCACGGGAAAGCTCATTCTCGCCGAGCAGAGTGACGAGAAAATCGCCGCGGAGTTGCCTAAGAAATTGGAATCATTCACCAAGCACACCATCACCAGCCGGGATGCGCTCCTCAAAGAAGTTCGCCAGGTCCGCGAGCAGGGCTATGCAATCCTCGACGACGAGTTGGAAGAGGGGCTCTTCGCAGTCGGTTGCCCCGTCCGAGACCCTTCCGGCGCACTCATCGGCATACTGGTTATTAATGGACCAACCCAGCGCCTGAAGTCAGACCACCTTCCCACTACCATCGACGAGGTGCGCAAGGGCGCGGAAGAGGTCGCTAAACTCCTGGCCTAGCCCGCTTGGTCATGACCTCGCCGGCCAGATATCCGGGCACGGCGACGTGACCGCAACCTGCGGTCAGCGGAGGGTCAGCGTACTTCTGTCTTGAAGCTGCCTCAGGCAACGGCGCGCGAGACTCTTGCTGAGCCCGGTGCGTCGGGCAAGTTCGACAGGGTTGGTCCGCAGCGAACCGTTACGCTGCTCCATTTCCAGGAAAGTAGCCACCCGTTGGACCGCCCACATGGGAAGCGAGGCCTGCGGGTTCACGCTTGAACCCCCACCGGAGAGTCGCTTGATGCAGGAGACGTAAGCCACGGATAGTGCCCGCACGCCCATTCGCGGGTTCGTCCGACATCCAAGTGCAACTGTTCGACCAGGGCCTCAATTGTGGAAAAGGCCTCTTGGCCGCGCAGACGCTCGAAGAGGTGAACGCGTAAGCGCCGTCCATAGAGGTTCAGGCTGAAGTCCAGCAGGTGCGCTTCGAGCAACCGCTGACCGTCGTGCGGGTAAAACGTCCGACGCCTTCCGACCGACACCGCCGCAATGGCAAAAGTCTCAGGGCCGGTCTCTACGAGGCCGGCCCACACCCCGTCGATATCAGCAGCTGCAGTAATCGGGATGTTGGCGGTGGGAAAACCCAACGTCCGGCCCCGCCGGTCACCTGCCTCCACGATACCTTCGTAGACGTACACGCATTCCTCCTTGAACAGATCACTCATGGACGACTATCAACAGACGTTCATCCAATGAACAGTGCGTTCAGTTTATATGTTTGTTGCCATTAATCAAGGCGGATCTGACCGACGGGCATGCCACTGTCGCACCCGTCCCTGCGTGTCGCGGTTGAGGCGCTGGCGAATGGCCTTGCCGGAGGATGCCGGCAGGGGGCTGGCGCCGCAGAGGGCAGCGAACGCGGCGCAGGGCCTCGAGCAGGGCTTTGCCGGTGTACCGGTAAGTTTCTCACGCTGGGCTGCAGGGGCGGGGATGGGGGACGAACAAACGTCCGCCTGAGAGATGACGCGTGGGCGCTGCCGAACTCGGCGCCCACCGTCCACTGCCCTGATGAGACCGCAGGACTGCCGCCGTCCCGTCCCTGTACGCCTCTTTGTCGACGGTTACGCCACGACCACGCCCAATGCACGGGCCCTTGGCTGCTTCAGTGGAGGGCGGAGTTGGCAGTGCGTTAGGTGAACTCCGGGCATGATGGTGCCAGCTGAGCGGTTACTACCTGGGTATTCGGATCGTGCTCCAGGGCGGGCCTTCCGGCCACGATCACTGTAGCGCGCTCCCATGGCCGGTCTTCAAGCAGGAAGGGAATTTCTTGTTCTTCCCACTCCCGGTGCAGAAATCCTTCTTCCTGGCCATCCCGTGCCAGGAGACGACGCCGGGCCTCAATGTTGTCGCACTGCACCCAGATCGAAGCGTCGATTAGGTCGGAGAGCGCTCGGCGTGATGATCCGCTCCCTTCCACCCACACCACGGAACGCCCGGCGGGCAGAGCTATCGCACCTGATCGATCTCGGGCCACCCAACCCGGCGGACGGTAATGAACTGCCTCGCCTTGGAGTAGGGGTTCGAGGACACCCTCACGGAGTTCATCGGCCCAGTCAAAAAACGAAAGATGCCACGCTACATCGTCCGTGTGTACGACAGCTGAGTCCGGCACTCGAGCCAGTAGGCGATCGACCAGGGTGGTCTTGCCTGCCCCGCTCCTTCCGTCTACCGCTACAATCCAGGGGCGGTTCGGACGATGCCCTGCTGCCGGCAGTAGCCGCCCCACCACGCCTTCCAGTGACTCGGCTTGCCACGGTCCCGCATCGGGTTCGCCGACTTCCGGTTTCATATCCATGATTGCGTCGACTTCGATTCTCGGTTCCAGTAAGGCCCATGTCCCCAAGGGCTTCCTCTGCGTGGATGTTAGATGCCTTGGTAGTCGCCGGAACCTTGCTCAGGGACTATCCACTTGCCTTCCTCGGTCCGTTTCCCGCGCATCATGCCGAACATCATGTCGCTCATACCGGTCGGGTCGCCGCCCGACCGCACAAAGTCTTCCCGCCGGCGCCTGCCACCGCGCAAGTTCGTCCGTACATAGATAAGCCCACCCAAGGGAGCCCCGATGATGGCAGCAATCAGGTAGAGGATCTCAGCATCCGGGTTGAACGGGAGCAGTGCGGAGGATGCGATGGTGGCTCCGGCGGCCATCGAGAGGAGCCATCCTGCAATTACCCCTAGGCGGAGCGATGCGTTACTTGGGCGGTCGATGTGGACGAATTTGCTCGGATCAGTCGGAGTAGGCAATGTCCTGGCCCGACGTCCCTTTGGTTGATTCATCATGCTTCCTTACAGTCCAGCGGTTCGCCTGCAAACCGACCGTCACGGTGAACGATTTTGCACGGCCAAGGACAGCATAGAGCGAGTTCCGTGCGTCTTGCGCAGGATCCGTGGGACAGCGCACCCTCCGGGTCGTGATCAACGGTGCTGCCGTCGACCGGCGCGACTGAGATAAGCGCGATGGGCTGTCGTTCCCCTTCGCGCGGAAGACTGACAACGACGAGGCGCCACGCAGACCGGCGCCGAGATCGCTATGAAGCGCCGGAGCGGCTAACGCGCCAGCCGGGTCTCCTCCTCCACGTGGCCGAGCTTGTCCGGGTTCCGCATGGCGAAGATCCGTGCGATCCTGCCGCCCTCCACCACCAGGCTAATGAGTGAGGTACCGCCCGCTTCGTCGTCGATCCGGATGCCGAGGCCGCCGTTGAGCCAGAGCAGAGCGATTTTCGGGTTGAGCGCAGCCTGCGGGAAGGACCGCAGCAGATTTGTCACCTTCTTCGCCCCGTACACCGGCACCCGAACCGCCTGGGCGACGCCGCCGCCGTCTGCAATGAGTACGACGTCGGGGGCCAGCACGTCCATCAAGCCCTGCACATCCCCGGTGGTGACCGCCGCCAGGAACCGTTCGACGACTTCCTGCTGCTCCCTGCGGTCCACGCGCATGCGGGGGCGCCGGGCGACCACATGAGAGCGCGCACGGCTGACGATCTGGCGCACTGCTGCCGCTGACTTGCCCACGGCCTCGGCAATCTCCTCGTAGGGCACGTCGAAAACCTCGCGCAGAACGAAGGCTGCCCGCTCCACAGGGGTGAGCGATTCGAGAACCGTGAGCATGGCGATCGAGACGCTTTCGGCGAGTTCCACGTCCTCGGCGACATCCGGCACGGTGAGCAGGGGCTCGGGCAGCCATTCCCCGACGTAATCCTCCCGCCGTCGTGACAGCGCGCGGAGGCGGTTGAGCGCCTGGCGGGTGACGGTGCGAACGAGGTAGGCCCGCGGGTCGCGGACGCCCGCGCGGACGTCGGGGCGCAGTTCAGCCCACCGGAGCCAGGCCTCCTGCACCACGTCCTCGGCATCGGCAGCGGAGCCGAGCATCTCGTAGGCGACGGTGAAGAAGAGGCTGCGGTGGGCGACGAACGGGTCCGGTCTGTCAGTGGTGCCGAGGCTGCTCATGCCGCTCAGGCTACCCCGCGGCCGCTGCGCGCTGCGAGCGGCTTCAGCTCACAGGAGTCCGCGAATCCCTCGGATTCGATGCCGAGGGCCACGTTGCTGCGGGTCGTGAGGTTGGCGAAGCCGATGACGCTGGTCAGTTCGATCAGCGCCGGCGCGCCCAATTGCTCGAGCAACCGGGCCGACAGTCCGTCGGTCACTGAGACGGGCGTGGCGCTCATGGCCTCGGCATACTCCAGGACGTCCCGCTCCAGCGGCGTGAAGACGTCGGACTCGCGCCAGCACGGGATCTGCCGGGCCTTCTCCAGGTCTAGGCCGTGGTTGTGCGCCATGAAGTAGTTGTAGTCCAGGCACCAGGTGCAGCCAATGAAGGAGGCCACGGCCATGTGAGCGTAGGACTTCAGCGACTCATCGCAGCTGTTCCACTTCTGCAGCTTCTGTCCGAAGCCCATGGATGCCTTGAGAACGGGCTGGTTGTGCCACATGACGCCCAGCGATTCCGGGACTTTGCCGAACATCTTCGCGCTGAACTTCTTGATAAGTGCGCCGTAGAAACCGGTGATATCTGCGGCCGGGATCCTGGTGGTCATGACTCCTCCTGCGGGTCGGTTCTGGGTCCTACGACATGAAGACACCGCCCGCGCCCGATCTGTGACACGTCGGGTGCACAGCTGATGCGCTATTTGACCCGATTTCCCGCCGGACGCTCCGCGCCGGGCATCCCCCAAGAATTCTCTCCTCCGTCCCGGTCCCCCGGGTTGCCCTCCGGTCCCGTATACCCCGCGGTGATCTCCTCTACCAGAAGGAACCACAAGAGCAGGCGGCCAAAACCTGTTCACCGAATCGGAAACGCCAAGGACCCAGAGAACGCTCATGTCGTCATGTCCAGCGCCCTGCATCCAACTACGGACAGGTCTTACGGATCAACCAAACCAGGAGCATCCCCGGAAGAAGAGTCCGGAACCCACACACCTCCGCTCTGTCCACGGATCGGATGCCAGCCACAGACACCCCCGGAAACGTTCCCGTTGGCAGGAACGTCCTAAGAAAATCGACGGTCTGGGCCGCAAAGTCATGTCTCCTGAAGCAGAGAACTTCATGAAGTAGTGAAGGCAGAACCACGACGAAGGACCAAAATGCAGGCCGAAAAGCCGCGCCGGACCGACGACGGATTTCTGACGACTTTTGATCCCGGCAGGCCCCAATCTGTCCACGACAACTGACCTGGGCCGTCGTTCCTCGTCAATTAATGATTTCGCCTCGCTCGTCCGCAAGGAGTGCGGCCAGGCGATCTTTCCACGCCTGGAGCTCCTCGGGCGCCAGCCGTGTCCAGTCGGTGACTTCCCCGACGACCCTGAGAGGGGCGCTGCTGCGATATGACCGGGTGGGATTGCCCGGGAATTTCTTGTCTGTCACGTTCGGGTCGTTCTCGAATGCCCCGGTCGGCTCGACGGTGTAAACCCGCGGGGCGTCGTCACCCGCCGCCAGTTCCGCAGCGAGTCCCGCACCATTCTGAAGAGCGGTGAAATAGATGTGGTTCATCACGACTTCGGGTCGGTAGTTCGACCTGAAGCCCGCCCTCAGGAGATCACCCACCCGGAGGTTGGCTTTCGTGCCGTGAAAGAACGGGCCCTCGTCCAGCGGTTGGTTCACAGGTACAGCGTAAACCGACGCCCGTTTTTATGGCGATCGATACCCCCTTCATGTGCATTGGCTTCCAAATTGCGAATTCCCAATGGAGGGCTCGCGAAAGCGGCGCTTCTACGAGTTCTCTCAGCCTCTTCTACTTATCCTCATTGGGTGCAGAAAGCCGCGCTCACGTCGCGTTTGTAGTCATTTCGCGCATGGACTATACGAACAGGACCTTATGCCAGGGACAACACAAATGAGAGCACGAACCCGGCCGCCGTGCTCAAGGCAACTGCCGGTCCCCCATGTTCGAACGCCTCCGGCATCAGTGTGTCAGCCAGAGCGGCAATCACGGCTCCGGCCGCGAAGGCCAGCGGCAACGAGATTGTCTCGGGGCTGCTGCCGGAGAGCGGGCCGGCACCGAGCACGACGGCGACGACCAGCACCACCGAGCACAAACCCCACAGCCTGATGATGGCGGACGTGGACATGCCCTGGCTACGCATTGAAGCCGCTCCGACGAGGGCCTCGGGCAGGTTGGAGACGAAGATCGCCGCCAGCAGAGCCAGACCGCCGGTACCCTCCCCCAATGAGACACCGAGCGCGAGATTCTCCGGCACCCCGTCCAGGGTGGCGGCAGCCAGCAGAGCCAGACCCGCCGCACCCCGGGTGGACGCCGCCGAGGGCGCACGCCCCGTTGCGGCAGCATCGGTGTCGAGCTTGGGACTGCCCCGGTATTCATCCGCGGGAACCGGGTGCGAACCGGCTTGGGCCCAGCGGTCGAGCAGTGCACTCAAGACCGTGAAGACGACCGCACCGATGAACAGCCCGCCCGCAGCGAGCCAAATCCCGCCGCGCTCGAACGCATCCTCGAATAACTCGAAAGTCAGGGCGGTAATCAGGGCGCCCGCCGCGAAGGACAGAATGATAGCAAGGACGCGTTTAGGCAACTCGAAACGCACACCCACGAAGGCCCCCAGCACTAAAGCACTGGAAGTCACGACACCGAAGAGCAGCGACATCCCCACATCGACATTATGGATGGCCGCCGGAATCTAAGACAACAGCAAGGGAGTGTCCGTTTAACGGTTGATCCACGGTTGGCATTTAGTTGATTCTTCCGTCGAAGGTGATGGCGAAGGCATTCAGTGCCGGCTTCCACCT
>NZ_JBFBEY010000047.1:0-14138 GCF_040683875.1 Arthrobacter sp. NPDC093128 | reverse complement strand
CAGCTCCTGGCCCTGACGGCCATGGAGGAACCCATTTCCTTCAACGCGGACGACCTCCGCGCCGAGAAGGAAAAGGTCCTGGCCGCGGTCAAGCTGCCCGATGACCTGTCCACGCATTCTGCCCGCGGGCAGTTCGCCGGCGGCTGGCAGGGCGGCGAGGAAGTGCAGGGATACCTGGAGGAAGAGGGCATCCCGGCTGATTCCACCACGGAGACCTACGCGGCGATCCGCGTCGACATCCACACCCGGCGCTGGGCCGGTGTGCCGTTCTACCTCCGGGCCGGCAAACGCCTGGGCCGCCGCGTGACTGAGATCGCCGTGGTCTTCAAGCGCGCACCCAACCTCTTGTTCCGGGATCACGCCGACGACGACTTCGGCCAGAACGCCGTGGTGATCCGGGTCCAGCCCGATGAGGGCGCCACGATCCGGTTCGGCTCCAAGGTCCCGGGCACGCAGATGGAAGTCCGCGACGTGACCATGGACTTCGGTTACGGGCACTCGTTCACGGAGTCCAGCCCGGAGGCCTACGAACGGCTCATCCTGGATGTGCTGCTCGGCGAGCCGCCGCTGTTCCCGCGGCACGCGGAAGTGGAGCTGTCCTGGAAGATCCTGGACCCCTTTGAAGACTACTGGGCAAGCCTCGGTGAACAGCCGGAACCCTACGCGCCCGGAAGCTGGGGTCCCGCCTCGGCCGATGAGCTGCTTGCCCGCGACGGACGAACCTGGAGAAGGCCATGATCCTAGATCTTCCCGACACCACCACCTCGAAAATATCCAAGAGGATCATGTCCCTGCGTGAGCAGGGCGGCGTGATCGCCCTCGGCCGGGTCCTGACCCTCGTGGTGGTCACCAAGTCCGGGCTGGAAGAGGAGGCCATTGAAGCGGCCAACGAAGCCAGCCGGGAACACCCTTGCCGGATTATCGTCCTGGCTGATGCCGGCGCCAAGGCGTCAACACGGCTTGACGCGCAGATCCGGGTGGGCGGCGACGCCGGTGCGTCCGAGGTGATTGTGCTCCGCGGGTACGGGGAACTGGCCGAGGAAAGCGAATCCCTGGTGGCCGCGCTGCTGCTCCCGGACGCGCCGATCGTGGCCTGGTGGCCGCACGGTGCGCCGAAAAGCGCGTGCGACACGTCCATCGGCCGGATCGCGCACCGCAGGATCACCGACTCGGCCAACGAGGAGGACCCGCAGCGGGCCCTGGACAACATCCGCAACACGTACAAGGCCGGCGACACCGACCTCGCCTGGACCCGCCTGACCAACTGGCGGATCCAGCTGGCCGCGGTCCTGGACCACGTGGATTCCTCGCCCGTCACGGCAGTCGCCGTGGAAGGCGCCTCCGATTCGCCCAGCACGCTCCTGCTCGCGTCCTGGCTCAAGTCGTCCCTGAACGTTCCGGTCACCATCGTGGCGGGGCCGGCAGGGACGGGCATCCACAGTATCCGGCTCTGCCGTGATACCGGGGATGTCCAGCTGTCCCGGCCAGGTCGCTCAGTGGCTGAACTGACCCAGCCGGGGCAGCTCGCCCAGCGCATCTCGCTGCCGCGCCGCAGCCTCCGGGACTGCCTCGCGGAAGAACTCCGCCGCCTCGACGCCGATGAAGTCTTCGGCGAGACGGTCCGCAATCTTGCGATCTTAAAGAACGAAAACGACAACCTCGCCACCGCTGGCATTGGGAATCAGGGCCAACGGCACCGGGACGCTCTACTTTCAGTTGGATAGGACGCATGAACGGCATCGTTGGATTTCTTAGTGGCTCTGACCTCGCGAACGCGACACGGCGAGGTGCTAGTCCCAATTTATTGCTGGACAGCGCCTTTCCGTTGGAGTCTGGGCGCCCCGAGCTACCTGAACCCCGAGGACCTGGTCCTCTGGGAGCAGGTCTACCCAGACGCCGGGCCGGACCGGTACCACGGCGACGGTGATGTGTTCGAGGTGGGAGACACGGCGCTGTTGTCCATCCATACGCCCGGGCATTCGCCGGGCTCCACCTGCTTCTACCTCGAAAGTGAAGGAACTGTCTTCACCGGTGACACGCTGTTCAATGGCGGCCCGGGCGCAACCGGCCGCTCCTACAGCGACTACCCGACCATCCTGGCCTCCATCCGGGAACGGCTCCTGACGCTGCCGCCCGAGACTGTGGTCCGCACCGGGCACGGCGACAACACCACCATCGGTGCCGAGCAGGAAACCCTTGTCCGCACCCTCTGAAGTTCCAGGACGTCCATCCCTGCAGCCCGTCACGGAAAATTTTAAGAGTTGAGAATTTCAGACCAATGACCTGCCCACTTTCTGCGGAGTCGCGCCTGTTCGCCTCACTGACTAAGGAACTCTCATGAAAACGCGCATACCCACTGCCGGCACCCAAGCGGAAACCCTCGCTGTACGTTCTGGTGATAGCTGCCCCGAGACCGGTTGGTGGCAACCGCTGCAGTCGGAGGACATGAGCGAGTTGCCGACTTCCCGGTTTGTCGGTCAGGGAAGCCCTATGCCTGCGGTGGGCAGCGTGCCCGGCCTTTGGGTCAAGGGCCGCAATTCCCTCAACCAGAGCGACTATTAGGCAACGTTGAACTGGCTAGCTCCCGTGACGATCCGTGTACCCGCGCCGGCGGTGAAGTCCAACTCTTCCGCCCCGAACTGTCCATCGCCGAACTCACCCAGCCGGGCCGGCTGGCCCAGCGGATCCCTCTGCCCCGCCGAAGCCTCCGCGACTGCGTCGCCGAAGAACTCCGCCGCCTGGACCCCGGACGAGGTCTTCGGAGATACCGTCCGAAGTGGTGCGACGCTTGGGAACCAAAACGAGGGCTGCGCCAGCACAGCTCTGGTGGGAGACTGTAGCCGCCGATACCGGGATTCTCTGGTTTCGATTGGATGGGGCGCATCAGTGACGTCATTGCACTGCCCATCGGTTCTAGCCCTTCGAACGGGCTCGACACTTCCTTGGCAGTACCGGAAGCTATAGAACATGCCTCGCACTCAAGGAGGGGAATCTGTCCTCTCGCGCGCAGTCCGTATCGTAGAGGCCTTCGGGCCGGGCGACACATCGCTGACAATCACCGAAATTGCGCGAAGATCCGGGCTGCACATCGCCACCGCGTCCCGTTTGGTTGAAGAACTGAGCAGGTTTGGGTGGCTTCAAAGGGACGAGGACCGCAGGGTGCGGATTGGGGTTCGAATGTGGGAAGTGGTGTCCCGCGCCTCGCCGACGCTCAGTCTCAGGGAAGCCGCCATGCCTGTCATGGAGGACCTCCATGCGATTGTCGGCCAGCACATCCAACTGGGTGTCATGGAAGGCGATGAAGTACTGTTCGTCGAGCGCCTGACTGCACCTGGAGCGGTGATCAATTACACCAGGGTTGCAGGACGGCTGCCCCTGCACGCTTCTTCCTCAGGGCTGCTGCTCCTGGCATATGCCCCGCCCGCGCAGCAGGAGCGGATATTGGGTCAGCCACTGGAAGTGTTCACTGAAAAGACCATCAGCACCCCCTCACAGCTAAGGGCAGCCCTGGCAGAGGTGCGCCGCCAGGGGTATGCCTTCCTGCCCGGCCACATACACCCCGATGCCACCGGCGTTGCCGTGCCCGTGAAGGACCCGACAGGAAAGGTAGTGGCCGCCTTGGCGATTGTTGTACCGAACGACACCACCGCGCGGTCGCGGATAGCCGTTCTCCAGGCCGCTTCCGCCGCGGTTTCCCGTGCCATGGAGTACCCCGCGCGCCCTCCTTCATAGCTCCCCAAAAAGTTCCTTCTCAATCATTGAGACTCTTGTAGTGGTGGCGGTCACGTGCGGGCGAACCTTGGGGTAGAACAATGCGAGCAAAGGAGCCGAGATGTTCACGGGAAAGAATTCCGTTGCCGACGCCTCACAAATCAAGCTGACGGTGACGGCGAAGACCAGGGTTTCAACCGACGTGGTTGCCCTGACCCTGGCCCACCCTGATGGGCGCAGGTTGCCTGACTGGACCCCAGGATCACATGTGGACGTAGTGCTGCCCTCCGGCATGAATCGTCAGTATTCGCTTTGCGGGGACAGGTGGGACGCCTACAACTATCGCGTTGCTGTCCTGCACGAGCCGGCCGGGCGTGGGGGATCCGCCTACATTCACGAAGAGCTGACCCAGGGAACTATGGTTGCGCTGGGCGGGCCCCGGAACAATTTCCCTCTTGTGCCGTCCGAAAAGTACCTGTTCATAGCTGGCGGTATCGGAATTACCCCGATGCTTCCGATGATTCAGCAGGCAGACATGCTTGGGGCCGACTGGAAGCTGCTCTATCTTGGCCGGTCCCGGAGCACCATGGCGTTTCTTGATGAGCTGGCTACGTACGGCGAACGGGTCGTGGTCATGCCGAAGGATGAAACCGGGCCGTGTCACCTGGATGAGCTCATCGGTGCCCCCTCCATGGACACTAAAGTTTACGTCTGCGGTCCGCAGCGTCTGCTGACGGCCGTTGAGCTTCACTGTGCCGAATGGCCGACAGGGTTGCTGCGCCTGGAACACTTCGCGGCCAAGGCACAGGGCGCCCCGGCACGGGACACGGCCTTCGAGGTGGAGCTTGCCCGGGCAGGACTCTCCGTCACTGTTTCACCGCACGTGAGCATTCTTGACGCTCTTCAGGGGGCCGGAATAAACGTCTTGACGTCCTGCCGCGAGGGCACCTGCGGAACCTGCGAGGTGACCGTCCTGGCGGGGGAGCCTGATCACCGTGACTCCATCCTCGGCGACGCTGACAGGGCCGCCGGCCACTGCATGCTTCCGTGCGTCTCACGCTCCTGCAGTGACCGCCTTGTTCTTGACCTGTAACCCGGCTTCCTGAGAGGACCCACGATGACTGCACAACCCACTACCTCGGATGCCCCCGTAAGCGACGTCGACCCGTTCAGCTACGACGTACTCGAGGACCCCCTCCCATTCCAGGCCGACCTCCGCGAGGCCGGACCTGTTGTGTATCTGGAAAAATACGATGTTTATGCGATGGGCCGTTACGCGGAAGTGCATGCTGCCCTGACCGACTGGCAGACCTTCCAATCTGCCGCCGGCGTCGGGCTGAGCAACTTCCGCTATGAAAAGCCGTGGCGGCCGCCGAGCCTGCTGCTGGAAACTGACCCTCCTCACCACGATGCACCCCGCGCTATCCTCAGTAAGATCCTTGGGCCCCGCGAACTCCGCCGACTGGCCGAGTCCTGGGCAGCCGACGCAGAGGAACTGGTGGATGATCTGCTGGCGAAGGGCCTCGAATTCGACGCTGTCAAGGATCTCGCCGCAGCGTTTCCCCTCAGGGTATTTCCGGACGCCGTCGGCATTCCGCAAGAGGGACGGGAAAACCTCGTGCCATACGGAGACCACGTTTTCAACGCGTTCGGCCCTCCCAACGAACTCGTCGCCAAGGGAGCACCACGTGTCGCCGAGCTTTCGGCCTCGATTGCTGCCCAGTGCGCCCGCGACGTGCTGACCCCGGATGGATTCGGTGCGCAGATCTGGGCCGCGGCCGACAGGGGAGACATCACCGAAGCCCAGGCACCTTTGATTGTGCGGTCGCTGCTCACCGCCGGGGTCGACACAACAGTGAACGGCCTCGCCGCCGTCCTTTACGCATTCGCCACCAACCCCGACCAGTGGGCCCGGCTGCGCGAAAACCCTGCCCTCTCGCGCAGCGCATTTGACGAGGCCGTACGGTTCGAGTCACCCGTGCAGACGTTCTTCCGAACCACGACCCGCGATATCGAAGTAGGCGGAACCCTTATTCCCGAGGGCAGAAAGATCCTGATGTTCCTTGGCTCAGCAAACCGCGACCCACGCCGCTGGGAGAGCCCCGATGTCTTCGACCTGGGCCGGGACCCTTCCGGTCACGTCGGGTTCGGCTTCGGCATCCACCAATGCGTCGGGCAGCACGTCGCGCGGTTGGAGGCGTCAACAATCCTGAACAGCTTGGCCAAACGCATTGTCTCCCTTGATATCAATGGGCCAACCCGCCGGCACCACAACAACACCCTGCGGGCTTGGGAATCCTTGCCCGTCCGAGTCGAACTGGCCTGAAAACCGGCGCAGACGCGCCAGCCAACACGGTAAGCATCCGGCCGCGATGCCCCACAAATAAAGCGGCATACACCGTGACGGCCTCCTTCGGGCGGCCGCCCTAACTCACTGCACCTATTTACAAGGACGTAAACATGGACATACTCAACGAAGTCCGCACATCTCCGATGAGCCGACTCCAGATCCGGGCCGTTGCCGTGGCGATTGCGCTGATGCTGATTGACGGCATGGACGTCGCCGTCGCAGCGTACGCAGCACCGGCACTGTCCAAGAGCTGGAGCCTGGACCCCGTCACCCTGGGATTCGTGCTCAGCTCGGGCCTGGTGGGCATGGCGGCCGGTTCGCTGTTCCTCACACCCTTCTCGGACAAAATAGGGCGGCGCCGCATGACGCTCATCGCCCTGGTTCTCGTCAGCGCGGGCATGATCCTGTCGGTCTTCGCAGCTGACGTCATGCAGCTGATGACGTTCCGCGTACTCGCCGGACTCGGCATCGGTGGAATGATCGCCAACCTGAACGTCTACGTCTCCGAATATTCTTCTGACAAACGCCGGGGAAGCATCTTCGGGCTCTACACCGCCGGATTCGCCATCGGGGCCACTCTTGGCGGGTTTATTGCAGGTCCGCTCATCCCGCAGTTCGGCTGGCGCTCAGTGTTCGTCGTCGGGGCCGCCGCCAGCGTGGTGATGCTTGCCGTCGCCTGGCGGTTCCTGCCCGAATCCCTGGACTACCTGATCACCAAACGTCCGCAAAACGCTCTGTCCAGGTTGAACCGCGTCCTGGTACAAATGACTCGCCCGGCTTTGGACGAACTTCCCGAACTGCCCCAGAACCAACAAACCCAGAAGGGGATCAAATCCCTGCTCACCGGACGGATGGCCGCCCAAACCCTCCTGCTGTGGCTGGGCTACGGCCTCATGATCGCAGCCTACTACTTCGCCAGCACATGGACCCCAAAGCTCATCGCTACGTCCTCAGGCGATGACAGCCTCGGCGTAACCATGGGGCTGGTGGTGAACTTCGGCGGCATCATAGGCTGCTTCATCTTCAGCATCCTGGCAGTCTTCCTGCGCAGCCGTCACCTGCTGCTGGGCTCGTTGGCCGCCTCGGCGCTGGTTTACGTCATCTTCGGAATGGCGTTCAACCAGACGTCCCTGGCCATGATCATCGGCGCCGTCCTCGGCGTCGTCACTTCAGCGAACGTCGCTGGTTTCTACGCGACCACTCCATCCCTGTTCCCGGCTGCCCTCCGCGGCACAGGCGTCGGGTGGATGGTAGGCATCGGCCGGCTGGTCTCCATCATTTCGCCCATCCTGGTCGGATACCTGCTGGCTGGCGGATGGAGGGCTGAAAACATCTTCATGCTCTTCGGACTTCCCCTCATCGTTTCTGCTCTGGCGATGGTCGCAGTCTGGTCGCTCTCCACCACAAAGACACCTGACCCTGACCTGGCAAAGGTCGCCTAGCCCCGGCCGGATCCACCGGAAGTAACAACAAACGGAGGGGTAAAGGGTGCGCTGCATGCCCTTTACCCCTCCTCCGCCCCAAAAAGCAGCAGGTTGCCCCCTGGAACGGACGGCGCATGCCCGTGCAGCAAAACAAAGCCGTCCCCTGAGTCCCTAGATCGCGGCAGGGGAGGAGACAACGTGTCCTGACTGGCCGTATCTCCAGGTGCAATGGCGGCGTAGTGTCGAAAGTACCAAAACCTGTGCCCGCACGAGGGGATGGTTGATGAGGAAGGTGCCGGTATGGCCGCGGAAGAAGGGAAGTTGAGGGACGAAATTGCCCTCTCCTGGCGGCGCTCCCTCATGAGCGGAATTGAACCTACGCATGAGTTGGACAGCGTCCCAATATCTGACATTGACCGGCGGAGCCGGTTGCTGGCAGCTGCCACACCGATCTTGGACCGTCTGGAGGCAGACTTCGAAGGCACTGGCTACTGTGTCATCCTCGCTGACCGGGAAGCCCGGCTCGTAGACCTCCGCTACGGCCAGCGCACCCTACACAACCGGATGGATAACCACGGGGCCGTCCTCGGCCGACGTTTCGCTGAAGAAACCACAGGCACAAATTCAATCGCCACTGTCTTCGAGCTGAGGAAACCTGTCGCTGTCTACGGGCAGGAACACTTCGTTGAATCCATGAAGGCCTTCAGCTGTTATGGGTACCCGATTCATCACCCCATCACGCGCCGACTCGAAGGCGTCCTGGACATTACCTTCCTGGCCTCCGATGACAGTCCGCTGCTCAAACCGATCCTCACGCACGCCGCAAACGATTTACAGCAGCGGCTGCTGCAAGGCTCCCGATCCAACGAACAAGCTCTACTCAGGGCATTCCAGGAGACCGTTGCCCGCAGAAGAGGCGCCCCAGTTCTTGCCCTCGCGGACGATGTTCTATTGGCCAATGCAAGCGTCAATGCCATCCTTGACCCAGTTGATCACGTCATTCTGCGGGCCATCATAGAACAGGACCGTGCCGGACAGCACCGCCGCCGCGTGATAACACTCAGCTCGGGACAGAACGTCCTCATCCAGTGGGAGCGGAGTGCCCAAGGTGGCGGCGTGATCATTCAAATTGATCCAGCAGGTGGCGGTCAGAAACCTGCCGGGGTGAGGCCGCACCAGCCGGTCCCGCGGCCCAGAAACCTCGAAGATCGCATCGCTGCGGCCAGCTCTTCCCGAACTCCGGTCTTGGTATCAGGTGAAGCCGGAACGGGGCGAACGGCGGCGTTGCGGCAAATAATGGCGGGCACTTCACCGTCGTCATACGATGCCGCCGACCTGACTTCGGCCGATACCGCAACCTGGCTCACCGAGCTGGGTACTTCCCTCGAAGGCGGCGGCCCAGTGACCATCGAAAACATCCACCTGTTGCCTGATCCTGTGGCCCACCGGGTTTCTGACCTGCTTCAGACCAACAACCCCTGGTTTGCCCTCACCAGCAACTCGGCGGCCCGCATGAGCGGCGAACAACAGCGCATGACTTCCCTGTGCCGGACGACAATAGACCTCCAGCCCCTACGGTCGAGAATTGAGGAAATCCCGGCGCTTGTGCAGAGCATCCTGAAAGACCAAGGCCTGGAGCGCAAGGTCCGATTTACGTCAGGCGCCATTGCGGCCCTGGCGCGCCATTCCTGGCCTGGTAATCTCGCCGAACTGCGCCGCACGGTCGAAAAGGCCACCTCACTCCGATCCGCTGGAGACATCACAGAATCTGACCTAAATGGATCCTTTGGCAACGCAGCCGACCTCGCACTAAGTGCCTTGGAGCGGGCCGAAAGAGGCGCAATCGAACAGGAACTCGTTCGCACCGGCGGTAACAAGAGCAACGCTGCCGCGCGCCTTGGCATAAGCCGCACCACCCTCTACAAACGCATGCGGGCACTGAACATTGTTGGATAGCCGTGTCCACCACTCCCGCAAGATTGTCCAGAAACTGAACAATTCCGCCCTGTGATCCGAGTCATGCTGGATGCAATGTCATACATGTCAAAGGAGATCAAATGACACTGCAAGAGCATCCGCTCCACATAGAACATCTGTTTATCGGCGGCCAGTGGACGCGACCGCGGTCCTCGGACCGCATCCGGGTCGTCTCGGCCAGCACTGAACAGGAAATCGGATCGGTCCCGCATGCCAGCGAGGGCGACGTCGACGCGGCAGTAGCCGCCGCACGGGTGGCGTTTGAAGATCCTTCAGGCTGGAGCCAGTGGGAACCGGAACGCCGGGGGATGGCTCTGGAAAGTCTCGCGGACCAGCTTGAAGCCCGGGGCGAAGAAATGGCACAGCGCGTTGCAGAACAAAACGGTATGCCGATTGCCGTCGCCCGCCAGCTCGAGGCTGCATTCCCCGTAGCCGTCCTTCGCTACTATGCCAATCTGGTGAAGAGCTCAGCCGTCGAGGTGTCCCATCCTCACCTGCTGGGCGGGACAACGACCGTCCGGCGCGAACCCGTCGGCGTCGTCGCCGCCATCGCTCCCTGGAACTTCCCGCAGACCCTCGCTACGTTCAAGCACGCCCCGGCCCTTGCCGCCGGCTGCTGCCTTGTGCTGAAGCCGTCCCCGGAGACCGTCCTGGACTCCATGCTCTTCGCCGAAGCGGTGGAGGCGTCAGACCTGCCACCCGGCGTGATCAACATCGTTCCGGGCGGCAGGGAAATCGGGGCGTACCTTGTCTCGCACCCGGACATCGACAAGGTTGCCTTCACCGGCTCAACTGCCGCCGGCCGACAGATCGCCGAAACCTGCGGACGCCTGCTTCGCCCGGTGACGTTGGAACTAGGCGGAAAATCCGCGGCCATCGTCTTGGACGACGCTGACCTGGACTTGTCTGTCATCGGCGAAAAGCTGTTCGGCGCCACCTTGCTCAACAACGGCCAGACCTGCTTCCTGGGCACCCGGATCCTTGCCCCGCGAAGCCGTTACGACGAAGTCGTCGACGTCTTCGCCGCCCTGGCAAAATCCCTCCCTGTGGGCGACGCCCTCGACCCGGCCACACTCATCGGTCCGATGGCCAGCGAACGCCAACGTGAACGCGTTGAAAGCTACATCGCCAAGGGACGAGGTGATGGCGCCCGCCTTGTGACAGGTGGCCGCAGACCCGCCCACATGGACAAGGGCTGGTTCGTGGAACCGACAATCTTCGCCGACGTCGACAACCGCCAGGCGATCGCCCAGGAAGAAATCTTCGGCCCTGTGCTGTCCGTAATTCCCTATTCCGACGTCGACGACGCAGTGCGGATAGCCAACGATTCAGATTACGGACTGGGCGGCACTGTTTGGTCCTCGGATCCTGAACGCGCTCTCGCCGTCGCCCGGCGCGTCCAGACCGGAACGATCGGGATCAACACCTATCTCCCGGATCCGAGCTCACCCTTTGGCGGCGTCAAAGACAGCGGAATCGGGCGTGAACTCGGCCCGGACGCCATGTCCAATTTCCAGCACTTCAAATCAATTTACAGCTGAGGTACCAAGCCATGAGCAAAGGCTACAAATGGATTGCAAGCGAGATCGCCAGCCTCGATCCGCACAAGGACTACGAGCAGATCTGGAAGTTGTCGACGTGCTACTACGTTAACGACTTCATGATGAACTTCCTGTACTCCACAGGGTTCCCGCACTTCATTCTTCCCCCGCGTGGAGGTGAAGTGATCGCCCGCGGCGGCAAAGGAAAAATCATTAAGCAGCAGGATCGTCGTGAATCGGACACGGCCAAGCATTTCTGGCGATGGTTCGAATACGGCCCTTCCGATCCAATCACCCAGCGCTCGGTCGCCCAGGTCAACGCCCTTCACCAGGGCGTTGCCAACCAGTACCCGGGCAGGTTCACGCATCTGAGGGACTTCACGTACACGATGTGCTGGATCGGCGCCGACATGCACCGGTTGCGTCTTCGTGTAGGCCTGCCGGGCTTCACCGAAAACCAGAAGATCGCCGCGCACGTCTACTGGCAGGAGATGGCCAAGCTTTTCCGGGGCGAGAACTCTACCGAAATATCCGACTTCCCCGACGGCTTCGAGGGCATGCTGCGGTATATGGACGAATATGAGGCAGTGGACTGGGAATACTCGCCGGACGGCGCCGCCACGTGCGAAGCGATCTTTGAACAGTTCTCCAAGCGGTGGTTCCCCCGGGGCCTGCAGTTCCTGGGACGCGCGATGCTCCTATCGCTCCTCGATGAACCCGCACACCGCGTCCATCGGCTCCCTGATCCGGGCTTCCTGACCCGAAAGTTCTTCGAATTCGGTTTCGCCGCCATGATGGTCGCCAAGGAGCGGATCCTCCCCGACCCCCAACTCTCCACCCCCGAAAAACACCGCCTGGCCGCGGCCGGGGCCAAAGACCCTCTTAAGGTCTGAGCTAGAAAGCTGAGCCCCTGGGTGCCTTCCAAGGAACCCAGGGGCCTTCTGGCTTAAGCCCCACTCTCCCAAGGCTGACTGTTGTTGGAACAACGCCTAATCATCGCTCCCACCCGTGAAGCCTGCCGGTACGATTAACCTTCGACATGGTCCATCGCGATTGGAACTGGCCCGCGAAATCGGTGCAATCCACACGTCAGATGCCTCGGCCGTCCAGGATATTCCTGCTGAGATCCAGAAGATTGCGGGGGAGCGGACGAAGCTTTCTCGACGGCGGCGCGAGGCCACTTCGTTTGCAGTCAGGCACCCGCGTTCAGTGTGGAGGCCGTTCCATTCCCGCTTGGACCGCCAGCCGCTGAACGCCTGTGACATCAGAGTGCATCCGGCGCGCCGGTCGACACCTTCGGACCCGTCCACCAGCACGGAACCAAGCAGCGCACGCGGGTTCGAATCCAGCTGCCACGTCTCGGACTGCTGATCGGTTGCTTGTCCCCGCAGGGGTGGACTGCCTGCCCGGCGCCAGCCATCATAAGAGCAGGCGCGAGGTTCCGGCGACCGCAGCAACACGGCCTCTCCTTGCGCCATGGAGGCGCAAGCGCAATGTCCCCAAGAACCGGCCCCGCAGATCATGACCCGGCGGACGCTTCCGCCGACGCCCCGGACACGTTCCTGACGGACTACTACGAGCACGTGGCCGACGACGACATCCGGAACTACACTGCCGAATCGCTCCGGAACCGTGCGGAATACCATCGTTCGCTGGCCGCAACCCGGGGCCCGGGCCAGGCCGTCATCGGGGTGCTGAGTGAAAGCGACGCCAGCGTCCTGGCAATCGTGGCTGAGGACATGCCGTATCTGCTTCCCTCCATCACGGCGGCGCTGGCGCGTGACAATGCCGCCGTACGCTTACTGGTCCACCCCACCTTCACCGTTGCCAGAACGCGCGGGACGAACGAGATCGTGGACATCAGGCCGGTACCGCTGCGCACTGCGTTGCCGGTGGGGAACGAGCCTTCCGCGATGCCGTCGCGGCCTGAATCCACGGGTGACCTGACCCGCACGGAGGCCTGGATTGCTGTCGAAACCGCCCGACTGCCGGATCAGGGGAGCGCCGACCGGCTCATCCTGAATCTCCAGGCGGTCCTGGCCGATGTTCGGGCGGCCGCCGAGGATTCCGCAGTCATCCATCGGCACCTGGCAGCGGAAGTTGCCGTCCTGGATGCCAATGCGCCTTCGGCCACCGATGCAACCCGGCAGGAGGCCAAGGATTTGCTGCTCTGGCTGGACGACGGCAACTTCGTGTTCCTCGGATACTGCGCGTACGGAGTAGCCGACGACGACGGGCTGCCGGTTCTCGCGGCGCGGCCGGGGTCCGGGCTCGGGTTCCTCCGGCACCAGGAGCAGAGCCGGCCGCTGCAAGGTTCCGCCATGCCGGGGTCCCCGGGCCCGGCCCTGGCGCTCACGAAAGCAGGCATCCGTTCCACAGTCCTCCGGGACGCCTACCTGGACGAGGTCAGCCTCCTGAGGTTTGACATGGCCGGCAACCCCACCGGGGAAGTGTGCTTTGTTGGCCTGTTCGCCCCCGGCGCCGCCAGCCGGTCTGTGCAACAGATCCCGCCGCCCGTTCCGGCGTGGGGGTCCTTCTCCCGTCCGTTGTAGGCGCCGCGCTGCTTAGCCAGTGCGATGCCCTTCCCCCTGGCGTTCCCTGATGAGGGAGCGTTCAACTTCGGCGAAGGCACCCCGGACGGAGAGCATGAGGTTGGCCATGGGGGAGTCCTCGCCGGTGAAGTTCAGGCTCATCTTTGATGAACTCCACCCGCACGCCTTTGCGTGTGGGTCCCTGGACCACAGCGCGCAGGTCATCGAGGTTGCGGCGAGCCGGTCCATGCTGTGCACCACCACGGTGTCCCCATCGCGGGCGAACCGTAGCAGTTCAGGGCTGGTTGTACTGGCGGTCTGCATTACAAGATCCGCTAGAGTTTGCCTTGAATCCATTGAGTGGAAGTAGGACGTGTATGGCCAACTCAGCATCCGGGGAGTCTGTGGTGGATCGGGTAGTGCGGCTCATATCCGCCTTTCCTGACGGCCCTGGAGGTCTTCAGCTGTCCGAGCTTGCACAGAGGTCAGGCCTGCCGCTCACAACAGCCCATCGCTTAGTGCACCAGCTCGCCGTCCACGGCTTGCTCGAGACTGAGCCGGGCGGATCAGTGCAACTGGGGCTGCATTTATGGGAACTGGTGAA
>NZ_JBFBEY010000046.1:0-15748 GCF_040683875.1 Arthrobacter sp. NPDC093128 | reverse complement strand
GGGCCTGCGGCGCAGGAATTTCCCTACGGCGCTCCTTCGTCGCTGATTTCCTTCGGGAATTTCCCACACCTTGCCCTCGGGTAGACAGGGCTCCGTCGGCCGCCGAGCAAGCGAGCTTGCCAGCAACCAAAAAACAACGGGGGGAGGGGACGCTGGCCGGTCACCTGATCCGCCCCACTCACCCCCACTTCTCGGCAAGAAGGAGCAACACCATGAACGCAACACCCGTACTCGAATGGCTCGATCCGGCAACCCTGACCGTGGACACCAACGTCCGCAAGGACGCCGGACTGACCAAGGAGTTCGTAGCCAGCATCAAAGAACACGGCGTACTGGAACCGGTCATCGCGCACCGCAAGGACGACGGCACCGTGCACGTGCTGATGGGACAGCGCCGCACCCGTGGCGCGGTGGAAGCCGCCCGCCCTCGGATCCCTGTCATGATCACCGACAGCCCGAACGAAGCGGAACGGATAGTGACGCAGGTGGTTGAGAACATCCAGCGCGCGGAACTGACCGAGGCAGACGAAGCGGAGGCTTACCACCAGCTTTCCCTGATCGGCGTCTCGGCGGCAGCAATCGCGAAAAAGACCGGACGGACCAAGACGACCGTCGAGGGCGCGTTGAAGGCCAAGGCATCACAGGCCGGAGATGCCGCCCTGGGCAAAGGGTGGAGCATCGACGAAGCTCTCATCATGGCCGAGTTCGAAGGGGACGAGGACGCCACCGCTGAGTTGGAATCGGTCATCATGGACGAACCAGACCAGCTGCTCCACGTCGCCCAGCTGCTGCGCGACCGGCGCGAAAGCGCCGCCGCACTGGCCGCGCTGATCGTGGAACTGGAAGCCCAGGGCAGGACCGTCGTTGAGGACGCCGGACACTACGCCGACGAAGAGAACATTTACGTCTCTGCCGCCAAAAGGGCAGACGGGGAACCCGCCACCGACGAGGACGCCAACGCCTATGTGGTCAGCATCGACTACCGGGGCCAGCACAACGCCACTCCTGCCATCACCGGATGGAAGGAACTGGGCTTCACGCCGAAGTACGAACGCTACGACGGCGGAAGCAACGTGCAGAAAGGCCCCATGACCGACGAGCAGAAGGCCGAGCGAAAGACTCTGATCGAGAACAACAAAGCCATGGTGTCGGCCACCACCGTGCGGCGCGATTTCGTCAAATCTCTGCTGTCGAAGAAGCAGGCCCCGAAGGGATGGCAATACTTCACCGTTCACGCGATCACGCACCATTCCGAAACGGCCAGCGGCTACGAAGGAACGGTGGCCGCGGAAATGATCGGCGCGAAGTCGGAAGAGTCCAGCCGGTGGGGATGGAACCCCCTGCGGGATCACGTGGGCAAGTCCATGGCACGGCCCGAGTTCTCCCTGATCGCGCTCGTCTGCGCCGGTTACGAAAAGACGATCGCCAAGGACTCATGGCGGTCCCCGTCCCAGACCCACCGGGACTACCTGAACCAGCTGGTCACGTGGGGATACACGCCCAGCGAGGTTGAGCAGATCATCCTCGAGTCCGGCAAGTCAGCCGAGGAACAAACCGAAGCGGCATAAGAAAGAACCCCTTGCCGGGCGGAACCCCCACCGCCCGGCAAGGCCCCCGACCACTCACCAAGACAGGGCCGGGAACCTCCCAAAAGTCGGGCGGTCCGCCGCCCAGGGCGAACCACAGCAGCCACTCACCAGCGGCGGACCGCCAAGTAACGCGCCACCACTGACCGCTCAACCAGGTGCCGCGCCACCAGGAACAACGACGTCCACCAGGGCGCCGCACGCACACCAAGAAATATTCAGCTAGGCTGAATCCATAGATTTCCTTTGCCGAGGAGAACGCAGAAGGGCCGGCCTACCAGCCGGCCCTTCTTGTGTCCCGGGCACAAACACGCCGGCGCGGCCAGACAGCTAATATGCTGCTGGCCAGCGCCAAGGGCACCGGCGGGGATAGCCCCGCCGGCAGACCCTCAGCCACAACTAGCCCGGAACGTTGCGAGGATCGTTTCCGTAGCTGTTCTTGCCGGCAATCTGCCCGTCCTGGTTCTTGATGACGTGCTCAACCTTGTCCCGCTTCGCAGCTTCCCGCCCCTCAGCGACGGCCTCGTCCTTGGTGCCGCCGGTCGAAAATGCGCGGTCGGTACCTTCGCGCTTGTTCTTCCACGCGCCGTCCTCGTAGTACGTCTCGATATCACCCTGGGCCATTTAGATCCCTTTCGCTGTTACGGACTACTTACCCCGGCCACGCTACACATATGCACCTCCAGGGCGGCGCAATTAACTTCAAAGATTAGAAGCGGCCGGCGGCCGCAAAAGATCAGCCATGGACGATGACCTGTGAACGATCAGACGAGGCCGACCCGAATGCTCGCGGCGGCGGGCGGCAGCTTCTACGGCGGCTCTATTCCGAGGACCAGGCGCAGGGTGGCTTTGTCACTTTCAGAAGCTGACTGCACAAACCTTCCCGTGTTTCCGGGTGTTGTGAAGATGACTTCTGAAGGCTGGCTGGTCGGTACTCCTCTGCACAAAGGTCGTTCTGTTCGGTACTCCTGTTCACAAACGAGGGACGCATGGACCGCCGAACCTGTTCGACTTGAGGCGCGGGGACAGCCGACAATGACGGATTCCCATAGGAAGCCCAGGGGCCGGGCTGCAGTGATCGGGTCGTTGGGCCGCGGGGGTTCTGAAACTGGCAGCGGCTGTCGTTTTCAGAAGCTGGCTGCACAAGCTTCCCCTGAATTTTAGGGTTTGTGCAGAGGGCTTGTGGCCACTAGCTGGCCGGCACTCCGATGCACAAATCTTCCGTTCGCTCGATACTCCTATTCACAAATGCACAGGTATGTCTCGAAACCCAAGGGTTACGGGACGCAAGGCTGCCGCCAGATCTCTCGGGCTAGTTAGACCCGGGCGGTGAAAAGCTGCCTCAAATTTGGCGTTTCCTCAACACTGCTTCAGGGCGCTCCTCCCATTTCGGGGATTGCATGAGTCGAAACTGATCTCCGTACAACTCTTCATTGTCACGGGTACTGTGCCGGAGGAGACTTGAGGACACGGCATCGCATCTCGGGCCGCCTGCGGGGCCACCTGGCTGCGGGGCCTCACAGTACCCTATAGCGGCTTGGTGGATCGATGAGCTCCAGGACACCCCTCGAGAAGGCCGCTCAGCGGTCGCACCATCACTTGCCCTTGGTGGCTATCGCACTGCTGGCATGTTTCGGCCTCTCGGGGTGCACCCCCACCGAGACACCATCCCCTCCACCCACGTCGGAGGCCAGCGACATCCCATCGCTGCCGGAGAGCGGCGACATCGACGCCGGCACATACCTCGTCACCCGCTTCACGGTGCCTTTCGAGATCACCGTCCCAGACGGCTGGTCGACTGCCGACGGCGAAAGCATGGCCAAGGACGACCCGGATCACCCAGATGAATGGGCCGTCTACCTGACTTTTTGGCCCGCGGACTATGTACCGACGGACGCATGCGCGTGGCAGGGCGCGCTCGTCGAGGTCGATCCGTCGGCTAAGGCCTTCGTCGACGCGTTGACGGCGCAGACGTCAATGTCCAGCACCCCTCCCGTCGAGGTCGTGGTGGGCGATTACTCCGGTGTCGAGTTCGACCACTCCGTCGAGGGCGCGGTGGACATCAAAGCCTGCGACAACGGTCAGTTTTGCGTTCACTCAGAATTCTCGAACCTATGCACCCGCTGGTACTCGAGCGTCGCGGAGCGCGAAACCTATCGGGTGGTCGACTTGAACGGCAAACGCGCTGTGCTCGCGGTGAGCCAACTTCACGAATCGATCAATCCTGAGCTGACGAGAGAGGCACGCGCCGTCTTCGACTCGATCGTGTTCAGGTCCGACAAGTGACCAGCTGATGCGATAGGCGATCCCGCCCGAGGGGCGCCGACTCCTTCTCTGGAACCGCCGGGGTGTCTCATAGCCTCAGTGTCTCGAAGCGCTTGGGATACGAGACGTCTCCCTTTGTTGATCTGAGCGAGGCTTCATGGCCGGGATTTCTTAGAGATGCCGGAGCCTCTTCATGGCGCACGATTCTCGTAACTATGTGTCGAAATCTTCTGGCCGAATCGGAGTATTCATCGTTAGTTTCGAGACACATCGAGAGGCCGGCGCGTGCGTCTGCTTAAGAAGCCGGTAGCGGGGTGTGCAGAGGACTTCTGCATTTTGTGCAGTCAGCTTCTAGTACGAAAATAGACGCACGCTCATGCAACCGCCGGTGTGAGGCTGACGTCATAACCGAGGGTTTTGAGTTGCCGGATGGCCTTGGTTTTGGTCTGTTCAGGTTCCCTTTTCAGGTAGAAGTCCGCGCCGGGATCCGTGTAAACCTCACCGTTGGCGAGCATGTGCCAGGTTGCGGTCAGAATGGCGTGTTCGATGGCGACGATGGCTTTGACCCGGCCGCGCCGGAGTGCGATCCGTTTGTATTTGACGCTGAGGTAAGTGTTTTTGCCGCGTGACGCGGACATCGCGGCGATGCCCAGCGCGCCCTTGAGATATTTGTTGCCGGGCATGATTCTTGTTGATTTGACCCGGCCGGCGGATTCGTTGGATCCCGGGCAGACACCGGTCCAGGATGCTAAGTGCGCGGCCGTGGGAAATACGCTCATGTCACCACCTGTCTCGGCGATGATCACGTCAGCGACGAGTGTTGAGACACCAGGAATCGTGCTCAGCGCTTCCCTGGCCGCACGAAAGGGCTCCATGACCGTGTCGATCTGCTCCGTCAGCACGGTGATAGTTCGGGCAAGCTGATCGATGCGGTCCAGATGCAGCCGGACCATGAAGGCGTGGTGCTCGCCAAACATACCGGTGAGCGCTTCGGTCAGTGCCGGGATCTTTGACCTCATGCTGGCCCGGGCAAACTGCGCGAGTACCTGCGGATCCCGTTCCCCTCGGATCAACGCCTCGAGCATCGCCCGGGACGATACCCCGGTGAGTTCACTGACCATGCCCGAAAGCTTGATTCCCGTGCTCTCGAGGAACTTCTCCAGGCGGTGGAGCTCCCGGGTCCTGTCTTGGACGGTGACGGCACGGGCACGCGTCAGATCCCGCAACTCGCGGACGGGGCCGGGCGGAACGAACGAGGCCCGCAACAACCCGTGCGCGCCAAGCTGCGCCAGCCATGCCGCGTCGGAAACATCGGTCTTGCGCCCGGGCAGGTTCCTCGCATGCCTGGCATTGACCAGCATGACCGGAAGGGACTCCTCAAGCAGATAATAGAACGGCTTCCAGTAATCGCTGGTCGCCTCCATCACCACGACGGTGACGTTCTGTTCTTCCAGAAACGTCCGCAACTCCAGGATCTGGTTTGTGGTGGATCCCCAGGTGGTGACTGTCGAGGTGAACTGGCCCCGGCGCTTGCCCGGGACTCTGATACAGACTTTGGCGTCGCGTTTGGATATATCCATCCCGACGGACCGCTCATGGACGATGTCCATTGCCGTGGCACTTTCTGAAGTTGAAGGGACATGAGCATGTGACTGCCGCGGAGAGGGCAGGGAGTAAGTCAGGAATCTAGCACTCGTGCTCGAAGCAACAATCCACGGTTCCCGTGGAAGCCCTCCACACCACGCTGAAAAACGGGCTCAACTATGGCACCAAGAAGTCACGGCGTTAACCGCAGCAGACGTTAACATCATGCAGCCGTCCCCGCCGTCAAGCTACAGCCGGTAAGCCAGCCGCCCCCATTTTCGACCCCCACGGCGCGGTAACGCCCCTGGACCGCTGAAAATGACAGCATACGCCAGTCTCCTGACGGACCATCGCTTGTTCTGCTCGAATATTTAAGGCCAAAAACCCCTAGATTTAGCGGTGAAATGCCTTCTCATTCAGTTGAATGATTGGTAGAATTGAGGTAGCAAGTCAGCCAGTCGAACCTAACTAAAAGTGATACGAAACCGAGGACTGAAAATGACTCTCACCATCTACACCAAGCCCACCGGATGCTTTGGATGCGCCAAGACAAAGCAGAAGTTCGCAGAGGCCGGCATTACCTTCCATGAAGTGGACGTCACCACGAACCCGGCAGCCTTCGAGTACATCACCGAAGAGCTCGGCTACTCCCAGGTCCCCGTCATCGTCTACGACAAGGACGGCACCGAAAACCACTGGTCCGGCCTGAACCCCGCCAACATCGATCAGATCATCAGCATCGAAGCAGCCGCCGGCCGCGTCCGCGAAGCCTAGAAAACCCCCGCCTTTGCCGCACCGAACGAAACCAGCAGAGAAGGAACGAACCCAATGTCAGGCGAAACCAGCATCACCGTAATCGGCAACCTCACTAACGATCCGCAACTGCGACGGATCCCGGGTGGATCCGCGGTCGCGAACTTCACCATCGCCTCCACGCCCAGGACCTTCGACCGGCAGAAGAATGAATGGGTGGACGGCGAGACCCTGTTCCTGCCCGCCGGCGTCTGGCGGGACGCCGCGGAGCATGTCGCGGAATCCCTCACCAAGGGCATGCGCGTCATTGCCTCTGGGTTGCTGAAGTCCCGGACCTACGAGACGAAGGCAGGGGAGAAGCGGACCGTGATCGAACTCGAAGTCGAAGAAATCGGCCTGTCCATGCGATTCCAGAATGTGGCGGTCAGCGGCACCCCCGACGTACCTCGGGACAGCAGCAGGGGCGACGGGGACGACACCTACCGGCCCATCAGTGAACCGGCCCCGCAGTTCGCCGATGATGACCCGTGGTTCGGGAAAGAGGCCAACCCGGAAGGGCGGATCCACCACCCCGGGCCAAACGGTGAACCGGCTTACTGGTGAGCTGTCAGATCCCCGATGCGCTGATGCCGGCAGAGGAGTGGGACGATCCATTAACGCCCCGTGCGGGATACCTCCTTCAATGCAAAGGCTGAGACTATGACTGAAGTCAGCGACCCTGACGCCGTGGCCGAATCCGAGATCGACGAGGCCGTTGCTTTCGCCGACGCCGCACAGTACCTCGCCGGCGGCCGCGCCGATGACCGTTCCCGTGAACTGGGCCGCGAGGTACTGCGCGGAAACCTGACACACCGGCAAACTGTGGAGGAATACCTTGCGGATGCCGTCTAAAAAGATCGCGGCTTTCACTCCCTACTTCACCGAGGACGAGGCCGGACAGGTCCGCGCAGCGTTCCTCGCCGCGGGCCATCTGGAAGGCGACGCGAGCGTGTCGGACTTCATCGTCCGGGCCACCATGCGTGAAGTGAAGCGCCTGCAGCGCAAGCACAACGGCGGAAGACTGTGGTCACCGGTGATGGCCGGTGGGCTGCGACGCGGACAACGAACAAGGGACGAAATGCAGCACCGAAACGAGGAAGTATAGCTATGGCGAAGTGGACCGACGAAGTAAACAAGACGCAGATGCATCCACGGTGGTCGGGTCCGTATACGCGCAGTCGGCTCGATCGTTTGCACGCCGCCAAGCAGCCCGATCCTCTGCGCTGAGCTTGCCGCTGGCGGCCAGGCCGTTGGCGAGAGCGAAGATGCCGGGTGGGTGCCCCTGCGATTGGGAATTACCGCCTGGTAGCGGACATACCTAGGCTGTTCGCTGAGTTCCACGACGCCAAGCCTCTCACGCGAAGACGACGCCGCTGCGGATGGGCGTGCTTGTTGACCTACAGCACGACGGCTACCGGGGCTAGGGTTGGGCCATGACAGACGGTGGGCGCCGCAACGTTTGGTTGCGGATGACGGACTCGATAGGCGTGACCGAACCAGGGAAGAAGCCGGCGCGGCCCAGCCCCCGCATCTTGGTGCTCCAAATAGTGGGCTATACCGTAATGACCGTGTGCTTCACGGCGCTAGCGTTTGGGACACAGGACAACATTGTTTTTCTCATCGCCGCTGCCCTGTCCCTCATAGTTGCGGTCGCCTCTCTCGTGATGTGGATTCAGTACATGCGCTCGGACCGTCCCAAACCGCATAGGAACCCTGAGACTGACACACGATAATGTCCAGCTTCATGCCCGACGGTGGCCACTGCGGCGGCCCGGGGATGTGGATTTGAACGCTTCGTGGCGGTGTTCTGTCATCGCTTTGGTGTCCACCTGCGCCCGTTAGCTGATCGTGAGCCCAACCCTCTGCGGCACGGTCCCCTAAGCGGATCCTTCACCAGGCATAAGCCGGACCATGGCGCTTGGCGGGTGCCGATTAGGCCGGCAACAACCTTGGTTCGTTAAACCCTGTCGCGAATCTAGTAGCTTGGAGACGTGTCCCCTTAGTCCTCCGGTCGCTAGGATCTGCACAAGACGCATCAGCAGGTTTTCAGTGGCGCCTTGTCAGCGTTTGTGCTTCGGGGAAGAAGACGATGAGCGGTATTGACGATCTCATGGCGGAGGCCAATGACCGCTGGGCAGACGCGACGAGAAGAGCCCAGGGCGTCGAAGACAACGGCCTAGGCGAGGCCGTGAAGACCTATTACACCCGCTATTTCCCCGCCGGATTCTTCATCCTGGTCGCGGCCGGGACCATCGGCGGAACCCTGGCTTTCCCGGGCACACCGGAGAGGTGGCCGACCTTCCTAACCTTCGGGTTTCTCCTTGGATTTCTAGGCGCCCTGATTGGGGGCTTGGTCTACAACGCGAAGAAAGTGGTACCTGCAGCAAAGTTGGGGAGGATCGATGTGCTTCTTTCCCTGGAAAACGAGGAAAAGAAGCAGGTCCGTCGTCAGATCGCAGGGAAGGGACCCATCGATCCGGAACATCTTTCGGTCACCCGGGCCGCCGCGGTGCAATTACGAAAGGGCCTCGCCACGCAACTATTGCTTCTGGCGCCGTTGTATCCGCTCATCTTCATTCCTCAAGTCATCAACTTGGCCCTCCGCGGTGACAGTCTGTTCGCTTGGCTGATGGCAACTGGTGTGGGAGTAATAGTGGCCGGGGTAGGGTTTCTCGTCCGTGACTTCCGGAGGGCGGGCCGGTTCCTGACTCACACAGCGGAGCAGGCAGCCCCAGGCAACGCGCCGTTTTAATGTTCCAAAGCCGAACCCTGACCGGGCCGAATATCGGCTCGGTCAGCGCGTGAGTCACAAGAACGGCGAGGAAGAGCCAGCGAGAGGAAAGCTACCCTCAACGGGCCGACGTGGGCGAACTCAAGGGGGTGCTTTTCATGCGGGCGTTCCGGTCACCTCTCTGGCCAGAGCCACCCCAGATTCGCTCATTTCGTCCGCGAGCTTCAACACGTCGTACATCCCCAGCTGAAATTCGCGGCTGAACGCGGTAACCCGGGTTCCGTTGTCCGTGGCATCAACCACGAAACGGATGTGGGGCCGTACCTTCAGGTGCCTGGCAGCGTCGTGGTGGCGCCATTCGCCCTTCCACTCGCTGCTGATTTCCACCCAAACGTCCGAACCCGTGATTTTCGTGGTCAATCCGGGCTGGCCGAACACCCGGACCAGGGCTTCCACCGCGTCGTGGGGGGACAAAGCGGTGATCCATTGCTCCTCGTTCTGGAAGTGATGCCGGCCGGGCCCGAACTGCAGCATGATGCCTATACCTACCAAGTTGGGCCATGACGCGGCCAGCACCAGGTTGCGGGGATCATCGATCAGCTGCCACACAAACTGCAAAACGCCGAGTAGAACAGTAATGAGGAGAAAGATTCTCCTCCAGATGCCGGGAACCGGAACCAGGTCCGCCGTGCCGCGTTTGCCGGAGGCAAGCCAGGCTCCGAGGACGAGAGTAAGGAGCGCTTGGACGCAGGGAACGATGATCGGAACGATGTCAGATCTGGGGTCCGGGGCGGAAACCAGAACAATGATCACCGACGTGACGGCGAGTCCGGCCATGACCAGTCCTGCGCCGATCCGAATCCTTCTATCCCGCGCCGATGTGTCCATGGACCACTGTCAGCGAGCCTTCGTCCCCTTGTCAACGGACACCGAGAGCGGCCGTTCCGTAAGTCAGTCTCAGCTTGGCCTGGCGGTTCTCCAGTCCGTTCAACCGAACCCTGACCGGGCGGAAAGCAGGGCTCCTTAGACCGAGCGAAGGCCAGAGAGCCGACTCGTGACGAGCAGAGTAAAAGCGACAATGAACGGGCAGGGAGCCAGCGCATCAAGGTTGATCGCTAGAGCGTCCCTCATCCCCAATGGTGGGCGCCTCACCAGGCTTTGTGTTTAGCCATCGTCCAGACTTCGCGCTGTCGCTACGATGAGGCCATGCAGCAAGTGATAACACAGTCGATAGTGCTCTCACTGATCGGTATATTACTGGCTACTCCGATGGTGATATTCGTCACGAAGCATCCACGATGGATGAGCGAGCCGCTGGATACCCAGCGGAAAGCCCTGATTATGCTGTTTTTCATAGGGCTGTTTTGCGAACTCGCAGGAGGGGCCATGCTCGTAACTGCTAATTACTGAACTGCGGCAGCGCTCCCATGCAGAGTCCTGCAGCGCCCTGTGTGCAGCTGTTGATGACGGACTTTGGCGGCGCAGGACGCTCACCCCCGTACGTCGCAGGCCGGCGGCCGTCAGCCGAACCCTGATCGGGTGAAAAAGGGCTCCTCCGACGAGTGAAGATCAGCGAAGCGGATCGTGACGAGCCTGGGTGAAAGCGACGATGAACGGGCAGTGTGAACCAGGGCGAGCCCGTCTTGTTCCCAAATACTAGTGTGGCTTGTAGCCTCGGCACCTGAGGGAGGCGGAGGCACCCAGCGGGCACCGTGACTTCGAACCCCTGCCCTTCGCTGATGGGGTTTTGCGCTGTTGCTTCGAGGTGCGCTTTCGTGGGACCGCTCTTTATAGGAGTCGGTGAACATGCAATTGGGGATCGCTCTTCTCGTGGTTGGAACCGTCTGGCTCATTTTCAGGAAGGTGATTGTCCGACAGCAGCTGTTGATTCTCCGTCCGCTCCTGCGCTCAGGTCAGGAGTCACCGGAACAACGGGCCAAGGCCTTGGAGCGAGTCATCGTGGAGGCGGTCCGAGTTTTGAGCTGCGACACGGGCGGGCCAGGGACGGCGCTAATAGGGTGGCCGGGGAAAGAAACGTGCCCGGCGGCGGGCACTCACTACGCCGGGGATTACGCCGGGGACGTCGTAAGGACGCCTATCAAGGCGTAGAGAAGCAGGCCGATCGAAATCACGGTAAAGATCGCAACGGTGGTCCGTCCTTGGAAAGGCTGGCCATCGTGCGACCGTTTGGATCGTGTGTAGAGCATGCAGCCTCCAAGAATTAGCAGGCCTGCAAACAGCGGTATCAGGGGCCAATAGGTCATGGAATCACCGCCCCTGCTTTGGCGTGCTCCGAGCGAGCACAGGATGATCATCGACCACGTTTGCCGCTCAGTGCAATAACTAAACCCAATACTTTTACACACGACGAGGACTATTCATGGGTCAGCAGAGTCGTGGATGTTCTGGATCAGGCCGCCTCAATGGTCCTGGATGAGGTCGACATGCTCAGTCATTTTACGGAACCCTGAGTGGGCCGAAAAGGTGGTCGGGTCGCCATCTTGGCCGAATAGTCAGTTCACCGCGGGAACCAAGTGTTTTGGGACAAATGCATTGGAATGCGGGCGGCCGGGAGCCCGTATCGGGATGGGCTGTTTTGGGACCTGACCCTGGTCTACGCTCTGGTCATGGCAAGCGGAATTGAGGCCCGGTGAGTTCCCCGAAAGAGGGAAGGAAGCCACCGTTTGAGGTGCTCTTCGCTGTTTGGGCGTTGATGGCGGCGATAGCAGTGATGGACATTCTTGGCGCCATGGCCATTTTCGAAATGGCGACAGAACCGAAGCCGGCATGGGTTCCCTGGCTCTTCGGATTCGTCCTGCTGCTAATTTCCGTGATCGGTGCCAGTTTCGTGCAAACCCTCAAAGATGGCGATCGAAACATGCGCTATTACCTGAGCTACACCGTCGTGCTGTGTGGATTCGGCTTCTCTTGGCCGCCTTCTTGGACGTGGCTATTCTTCCTCGTCCCGATCGTCCTCATCGGCCCACTTTGGCTGCCGCAGGCTCGGCGTTTCTTCGACGACGCGGACGACTCCGCTTCGGAGAGTACAGGGCCGCCGGCGCCCGGGCCTGCCCCGTGAGAGGAGCTACCAGTGCGAACACTCATTGGATCTAGCAGTGCGCAAAGCATCCATGCCGTCGTAGCATCCATCGCCGCCGAAAAGGCTATGCAACTCTGACCGGCGTTATGCGCGGCCTTCCGACAGATGAGGACTGTAGGCAGCGGCGAGGCAAAGGCAGCCAGAGGTAAACCACACGGACCGGGGTATTGACGGCCCGAACGGCCGCCGCCGAGCGTAGCATGAGGATCTCGCGCAGGAGGCTTATTTTGGGGCAAGAGTCGTTAGTTCCGGAGTGGGGACTTCCACTCTTGGCTGTTCTAGGCGTGTGCCTGTTAGTCCTGATTGTGCTGAGCCCTATAGCCGTGGTTCGCAACCAGCGGGCTAGGACCTCTGCGCGAGCCAAGGGGATCCATGTTGAAGGCGTAAGGGCGACCAAGTCTCTGAAAGTGGGCGTTGGGTCGGAGGTCCTGCGTGAGGAAATTCGTTCAATTGTGAAAAGCCAGAAGCGATTTTCACGAGTTGAAGAAGCCCCTGGAGGCGTGGATGTCTATGTGCGAGGCAATTTTTGGACCTGGGGGGAGTTCATAGAGATTAGATTCTCCGAGACAGACGACGGCAGCGAAATTTACGCCACTTGCCGCCCTCGGGTTCCTACGACCCTCATTGACTATGGGCAGGGTGCCAGCGACTTGAGCCTGTTCATAGATCTTCTGCTGCACCGGACGGAATCCGGCCAGCGGGGCTATGGCACCTAGGCTGTTCCGTTCCACCCTCAGCCCAACCCTTAGCGGGGTGTCGGGTGTTGTCTACACACCAGGGTGGCGCGCGCACCTACAAACCTGTTACTCTTTTTGCAACAAGTCCGGCCGCTAACTTCCGACAGGAAGGGCGGCTGGTTTTATTTAACCGTAGACAACGAATTAGATTGTCCGCATGCCTAATGTCTACGACAAACCCTTCAAGACTGTTTCCGAGCAGATTGCACTGCTCCGTTCGTATGGCATGGATATACCCGACGACGACAAGGCGACTGCCTTGCTGGAATCTGTTGGGTACTACAGGCTCAGTGGCTACTGGTGGCCCTTCCGGCAAATCGACACGAACTCTTCGCCAAGCAAAGAGCTGCGGTTGTCGACTTTTCTGCCGAACACCTCGCTGGATCAGATCGAAAAAATATACAAGTTTGACCGCGGACTGCGAGTCCGAGTGTTCGAAGCCATCGAACGGGTTGAAGTGGCGATGCGGTTCCGCATAGGTCATCTCCTGGGTCAAAGCCACCCATTTGCGCATCACAACCCCCAGGCGCTCAATCCAGGCTTCACGAAGATCACGGACCCTGCACATCCGCTACGTCATTCCGAATGGTTGTTAAGTGACCATGTGGAGTTCCTCGGGACCGTTCGCAAGCTTGAGGCGCGGTCAAATGAAGGGTTCGTTAAGCACTTTAAAGACGGCTACAGCCATGACTCTCTCCCGACATGGGTAGTCACGGAGATCCTCACCATGGGCGCACTTGGCACACTCTTCGAGGGCCTGCCACAGCCCCTAAAGGTCCATATCGCCGAGGAATTCGGTCTAGTCCGCAAAGACCACAGCGGCGACGAGAGCGCCCTCCAGAGTCTCTTGCTCAACCTGGGATTTGTCAGGAATACGTGTGCACATCACGCACGCCTCTGGAACAAAAACATTACGCGAAAAATTGGGTTGCCACACCACATTGTCGATTTGAACCACATAACCAAAACCCCGAACGCGCATACGCGAATATATGCCACCTTGGCGGCCCTGGCGTTCCTACTACCGCGCATCAATCAAGACGACGGTTGGCGTGTCGACATGCGGGAATACGTGCGCAGAGCCGTCAATGACATAAATCAGTCGGCTTCGCTGATGGGCTTTCCAGCAGACTGGGAGCAGCAGGAAATATGGCAAGACTTGTATGCTCCATCAGATCCCATGCCGAAGGAGCATCGGGCTCTAAGACGGTCCTTCAAGTCACTGACGCCCGCCGTGGCAGCCGCTTACCTCTTTCCTGCAGAACAAGGCATCGGCAGCAAGAAGATGCGAACCCTGCGTCAGTCCGGTTCGATATTTGGACTCAATATTGGAGGGACGTTCGAGTACCCGGACTTCCAGGTTGATAGGGACAACAATCGGGTTTATCCGCTGGTTGAAGCGGCCAATAAACGCCTCGAAGCGAACGCAAAGCCATGGGAAGCCGCGAAATGGTGGTCGAATTCGCTCTCGTGGTCAACGGGCGACACGATGAGTCCTGTGCTTTTCCACTCGAAGGGACTCATGTCCCAGAAGTTACTGGACGAAGTCCTTCCGTAAGCAGCACGGGGTCGCCTCAGCCGCCTCATTGCTCAAAACGGCGCTGCTCCACCTGGCCGTTGCGGTAACCCTGACCGGGCAGAAACTGGCCCACTCGAGCTTTGGACTCCGAACACACATCTCCCCGTCGGTTCTTAACGATTGCAACTCTTACGGGGCCGCCAACCAAGGACTCGCAGGCACCACGAGTTGGCATTTTGAAAGTTCTCAGTGGCCAACCCTCGGTGCTGATTCTTTGTGCAGCAGATATGGCCAAATGATGATGAACGCGGCTATCAGGCCACCAAATCAGTCCGCCTAGTGCAGTGACTGGTCCGGGTGAGAATGTGAGGATCAGTGCCGGGATGATGAGGGCAGCTGCCATTAGGTCCGAATGCGCGTTCGGTCCATAATGGACGCTCACCATCCGCACCGCTGGTCTTGCAGTCAGCGTAACAGCGGCTTTCACCATGCGCACGAGTAGGGCTACCCGAAAAATCAGTGATCGAGCTCCGGGTGCTTCCCACCGGAGTAACCTTCAAGGGCGCGGGTCCGGTCCAGTCGGTTCTGGTAATACGCCGCTCCAACTGCACATGCAGCCGAAAGCGACATGGCCATCCAATCACTGATGTGGAACCGGAGCTCAGGGGACTCCGAGGCGTGTAATGCCGTCCAGCCCAGCCAGAAGATGGCATTAACTATCATCCATGTGCGGGCGCGGCGGAGGTCGTCCGCGCTGCGGGCCTTGCGTCTGAACCACCTGGCCATGCCCGGACTATAGCAGTTGGAATAGCAGGACCCAATGGCTATTGCCGGCAACGAGCGTTGGCTCCGCGAGCACTCAAGCCGTAGCTGGTGATTGATGCACTTCAGTGCACTTTCTGGTCTCCGTTCTTCGCTGGGAACGTTCACGAAGCTCTACGCCGTCGGACCCTCAACTAGCCCCTCGCCGAACCCTGAACGGGACGAATGCTGGGATTGGTCCTCTTAGGGGACGGTGTCGGCTTTCACCGCCAGCCCCAATGAAGCGCACACGTTTTCGTCCCCTGGGATGACAGCGGCCCGGCCATCACTGAGCACACATACTGTCAACAGGTCGGGAACCGGGTAGGAGAAGCTCCGGTCATACAGGCCTGGATGTGCCATGCCGTTCGGGCTCTTGGGGTCGAACGCGTGCTGGGCCCACAGGTCCCGGCACGCGGCCAACGCATCCTCGATAGGGATTGGGTTGCGTTGTGTCGATGGCTCGCCGACCCGTGTTCCCTCCCCCAGTACAACTGTGGTGCCGGGGAACCAGCTGCCGTGGAGTTCGGCTCGTGCGAAGCAATCAATTGAGCTTTTGTCCGTGACAGGCAGTTGCATGACGACGGCACCTCCGGTTGCCACCAGGGCGACGGCGACTCCGGCAAGCAGAAT
>NZ_JBFBEY010000045.1:0-18158 GCF_040683875.1 Arthrobacter sp. NPDC093128 | reverse complement strand
AGGTGGAAGCCGGCACTGAATGCCTTCGCCATCACCTTCGACGGAAGAATCAACTAAATGCCAACCGTGGATCAACCGTTAAACGGACACTCCCTCGTACTGGGGTCGGATCGGGCCGGATTCGGTATATATCAAAGCTGTTTGTGACAGCTGGTTGGTTTTGTGGTTGATGCCGGCGTGGGCCGGGGCGGCTGGTGCGGTGGGTTTGTTTCGGTAGCGGTGGGGATGTCGGGCGGGGCAGGCGTTGAGGGTTGCTTGGCGGCGTCGGCGTGTCTGGTCGGCTCGTCCTTCGTGGACGGTGTCGGGCGTGTAGTAGTTCAGGCCGCTGTGGCGGTGGTTGGCGTTGTAGTCAGCGAAGAATGCCGCCATGTAGTCGCGGGCGTGCTGGAGGTCCTGGAATCGGCGGGGAAAGTCCAGGTCGTATTTCACTGTTTTGAACAGGGATTCTGAGTAGGGGTTGTCGTCGGAGACCCGTGGGCGGGAGTAGGACAGTGTGATGCCCAGGGACTGGGCAAGCTGGAGGGTGCTGCCGGCCCGCATGGGTGCGCCGTTGTCGGCGTGGAGCACGGCAGGGCGCCGCTGGTTCTTGGTGACCGCGCCCGTGATCAGTGCGGCGGCGAGGGCGGCCGATTCGGTGTGTTCGACGCGGTGCCCGACGACTCTGCGGGAGAACACGTCCAGGATCGCGTAGAGCCGGTAGGTGTGTTTCCCAGGCGTTCGACGGTGGCCCAGGCCGCCCGGGACCGCGAACTTGAAGGTCGACAGTCGGCTGAAAGTTCAGCCACCTAATCAGACGACCACCTGGCGACGCAAAGTTGCCCGCGCCCGGCCGGTTCAATTCGGTCGGGCGCACCTCATCCGCGGAGTCAAAACCTGCAGAAGGGCCTCGTTCAGAAGTATCTGAACGAGGCCCTTCTGCGTTCGTGGGCTTCGCCGGTTGCATGGCATTTTGAGAACACGAGGTTGAACGCATTCTTCTTGGCGGCCGCCCGCCCCGAGAATGAAGTTGTCCTGAAGGACCTGCGATTGCCGGAATAGCGGTGCGGAGGTTTCTCAAAGTGGACTGCTAATTGAGGATGGGGGGGCTTGGCTCTGGCAGAGAGTGTGCCGCGGGGGAGGGCAGGAAGCACGGGCCCGAATCGTCATCGCGGCAATCACTTCTGTTCAGTCGGTTGGTCAGGTAAAGATTTCTGCATAGGTCGCAGAATCTGACTTGAAACCAGGTCCACGTACGATTGCGCGTACTCTGCGTAAGCGGCCCTCGCGCAGCTAATGGCAGCGGCAAGGGAGGCCCACGGTCGAGAACGTAGGCTGATCCAGGCGCGCAGCCGTATCGTGCCGCTGCTGGTGTGGCGCCTTGGGCTGTTTTGTGTTGGGGGCACGGTAAAATCCGATTGCTCATGACCGTTGCGTTTGCCTCGGTCGAAGTGGGTAATGGCCATCCCTTGCCTCCTTGGCTTTCGCGAAACCTGACCATCGCGGTCCGGATACCTCCGACGGAATGGGCAGGGTACAAAGTGACAGAAGCGTACAGGCGACAGAGGCACCGGCTAGAAGGAGTGCTCGGGACCGGGGAACTGTCCTGCACGGACCTCCTCGCCGTAAGCCTTAGCGGCCCCGGCAAGTGTGGTGCGGAGGTCTGCATACTGCTTGACGAATTTGGCCATTTTGCCGCCGCGCAGGCCGGCCATGTCCTGCCAGACGAGAACCTGGCCGGTGGTCCTGCTCCCGGCGCCGATGCCGATTGTCGGTACGCGGATAGCCGCATCGATGGCCGCCGCCGTTTCGGCAGGGACCATTTCCATGAGGACGCCGAAGGCGCCCGCTTCCGACAGGGCCAGGGCGTCGTCGATCAGCCGCTGGGCGTCATTCCCCCGACCCTGGACGCGGTAGCCGCCGAGGGAATGCTCGCTTTGCGGAGTGAAGCCGATGTGCGCCAGAACCGGAATGCCGGCCTGGACCATTGCCCTCACGGTTTCTGTGTAGAAGGTGCCGCCTTCGATCTTCACCGCGTGCGCTAGGCCCCCCTTCAGGAAACGGACACCCGTGGCCACCGCCTGTTGCGCGGACATCTCGTAACTGCCGAATGGCAGGTCGGCGACCACGAGGGCGCGCTTTGCCGAACGTGCAACAGCCCGGCACAGCGGAAGCAATTCCTCCACCGTGACTGGCAGGCTGGTTTCATTGCCGAACACGTTGTTGGACGCAGAATCGCCGACGAGGAGCACCTCTATGCCCGCCTGGTCGAAGATCTCAGCGGTGTACTGTTCATAGGCGGTGAGCATGGCGAAATGCTCACCATTGTCCTTGGCCTGCTGCAGGTGATGGATCCGGATTCTGCCGGCCGGCTTCTCTGTCGGATCCGACCCCGGAAGACCTGCACCGGAGGGGCCGTTTCCATAGGGAGCGGGAACTTCGGCGGGTGTGATTGAGCCAGGGCTGCTGGTCATGGCCATGGCTTTAGTTCACCGAGGAGTTGTTCATCGCGAACGGCGGACGCATCAGCCCGGGGGTGATGCTTTCGGCCGGGTCGTTGCCGAGCCGGACGATCCTGTTGTCCTGGTCCACATGGACTACTTTCGGGTCGTAGGCCATGGCTTCATCCGTGCTCATGACCGCGTAAGTGATGAGGATGACGATGTCGTTCTCATGGACCAGATGTGCGGCCGGGCCGTTGATCCCGATGACGCCGGAGCCGCGTTCACCGGCAATGGTGTAGGTCTCCAGGCGTGCGCCGTTGGTGACGTCGACGATGGCAACGAGCTCTCCAGGCAGGATGTCGGCCGCCTCCAGCAGGTCCTGGTCCACGGTGACGGAACCGACGTAGTGCACGTCAGCATGCGTGACGGTCGCCCGGTGGATTTTCGACTTGAACATTGTCCGGTTCATAAGTTTCCTAGCCAATACATCCTCTTGAAGGGCTCAGAGACCCCCGCGGCGGAACATCCACCTTCACTCCTGCGGTCCAAGACAACTCTGCGCCTACCTGGACGCCTACCTGGACCGCCAGAATGCTATTTTATCTTCCATATAAAATATACACAAGGTCTTAGACCGTTATTGAACAACACGCGCCTGGAGCACCAGCCGTCGGGATTGTCGAAGAATTTTCAAGTATCCCGGGACCCTCCTCGTGAGCAGGATGAGGGCCCCGCAGCGCAACCCCTTGCGAACCGCCGCCTGCTATCGCATCGGTTCCCAACATTTCAAGGTGCTCGACCGTTTGGTTGACCTACCTCCGATGGCGGCCATAGGAAGCGGGAAGTGATGCACCGTTATGACTGCGGTGTTGGAGTGTGGCTGTCAGCGCGTCAATCAAGCGAAGCGGTAGCGGGGAGTTCGCTGGTGGTGGTCGCGGCCCAGTTGGCGGCATCCTCCACGGCGTCCGGGCCATCGGACTGGTCCATCATTTTGGGAATCTTGTCATCGGCCGTCCCGTAAAGGCACATTTCCTCAGGAGTTTGGGCCGGAACCATGCGCTTCCGATCATTCATTGTCCTCGGGTCGGGTTATCTCGTCGAGGGTCCGGAGCCCGTTGAGGGCGCGAGGGTAGCCGATGTACGGAATGAGGTGGGTGATCACGTCGAGAAGTGTGGCGCGGTCGTTGCCCACGTTGAGATTGCCGCGGATGTGGCCGGCGACCTGCGGTTCGCAGCCCCCGAGGGCGACTAGCATCGCGAAGGTGAGTAGCTCCCGGGTGGGCACGTCGATTCCGGTGCGGGTGAGGTGATCGCCAAAGCAGTTGCCCGAGAGGTAGCGCTGGATGTGCTGCTCGTCGTTGGGGGCTTTTGTGTACATCGCCACGACCGCCTCGTCGCCGACCACGCGCTTCTGCACCGCGAGCCCTTCGGCCATCCGAGTCTCGGGTGTGGTGGTTGACTGGCCCGGCAGCGGCAGCGCGACACCGCGGGATGACAGCACCTCGTTGGTGGCGTGGAGGAAGTCGAAGGCCTTCGCCATGCCGACGTATGGCACGGCCTGATAGACGATCTCCTTCACCTCGACCGGCGTCACTGCGGCAGTCAGTGCGGCCACGACCGTGGCCTTGTACTGGCTGAGCCCCTGGCAGGCGATCATGGCTGCCAGTTGAGTCATCAGCCGGGTGCGGGAGTTGAGGGTGCCGTGGCTCTGGACCTCGTCGAAGGTGAAGTTGTTGAAGTACTCGATCAGCTCCGGGTCGGTCTGGGTCAGTATAGAAACCTGGCCGGGGAAAAGTTGATCGTGGTTTATGCGTGCAGTTTTCGTTGGCATGGTGTTCTCCAGTAACTCTTTGAAACTCTGTTGAAACCCAGGAATCCGTGTGGCGGGCAGGGGTTCATCCGTTCCCGCCCCGCGGAGGGCGCGTCATCGGGACGCGAGTCCCAGCTCGGCGACCCACGCCGCGATCTGCGTGCCGGCGTCGGCAGCTTCTTCCCCTTGGACCGCGAGACCTACCTTGATGGTTGCTGCCGGATACAGTTCGGCATAGTCATTGAAGACTCGGCCTTCAGCGATCGCGAAGGTGACGAATGGGTAGATCGTTTTTCCGGTCAGGTCGGCGCCGTCCAGCAGGGTTCGGACGATCGTCGGGATGCGGGTGTTCCAGACAGGGCAGCCGAGGATGATTGAATCGTATTCGCTGAGGTCGGGAACGCCGCTGGCAATCTCTGGGCGGGCATCTGTTTGTTGTTCTTCCCTGTTCCGTTCGACGGTCTCGTCGTAGTCATGCGGGTACGGCTCCGCGGCGCCGATCTGGAATATGTCGGCGTCGATCAGCTCGGCGATCGACTCGGCTACGACCTGCGTGTTGCCCACCTCAAGGTCTTTCCGGTCGCCATACCAGTAGTTTTCCCCTGGGCGGGAAAAGTAGACGATCACAGTACGCGGCGGGCTCGTACCCTCGGGCCCTGTCTCGGGCGCTGGTTCTGGGCGTGGAGAGGCGGGGTCGTCGGCGCAGGCGGTCATCGCAAGAGTGCAGGCCGTGCTGACGCTCAGGAGAACTGCTCTGCTGAGCACGGAGCGCCGGTCAATCTGGCTCATGGCGTGCTTCCTTCCTTGAATCTGCTTCAGGAACCATCACGAACAGTGCACCCGCTCTGCTGGATGGTTCGTCGAATGCTAGCGTTCAGCGCTGGACAAACGCAGCCGCTGCAGCGGCGATGTCGGTGTCGCTCGTGGCCAGCGTGTACGACGAGATGCCGCCGTCGACCGGGATGACGGTGCCGCTGATGTAGCTGGACAGATCGCTGGCTAGGAACAGGGCCGCGTTCGCGATGTCGTTCACGGTGCCGTAGCGGCCTAGAGCCTGCCGCGCCCCGAGCTCGTCGTCGAGGAAACGCGCCAGCTCCCCGCCCTGCTCGGCGGGGACGCCGAAGGCCTTCGCGATCAGCGGTGTCATGATCACCCCCGGTGCGATCGCATTCGTGCGGATGCCGTGCGGCGACAGCTCCATCGCTGCGTGGCGGATCGTACCGATTACTGCGTGCTTGGCGGTGCTGTAGCTGACCGAAGACCAGCCGCCCTGGAGGCCGGCGACGCTCGCTGTAGTGATGATCGAACCGCCACCGCCCTGGCGGATAAACTGCCGGGCAGCGTGCTTATGGCCGAACACCACCGAGCTCGTGTCGACCGAGATCGTGGCATTGAATCCTTCCTCGGTCAGGTCTGTGACCGAAGCCGAGGACCCGGTGGTTCCTGCATTGTTGAAGAAGACATCGAGCCGTCCGAAGCGATTCACGGTCCGGGCCACGAGGTCTTCGATCGAAGCTTCGGTGGTGACATCGGCGTGGACGAAAGCAGCATTCTCGCCCAGGAGCTCAGCCGTCCGGCGTCCTTCGTCGTCACGGATGTCGGCAACAATAACCTTGGCACCCTCGGCCAAGAATCGTTCGGCACTCGCAAGACCAATGCCACTGATGCCACCCGTTACGACGGCGACTTTTCCGTTGAGCAGTCCGCTCATTTCGGTATTCCTTTCATTGCGGATCGTTTCGCAGATGCCCAAATGACTTATCGGGCCGGCAACGGTCACATGAAGGCGCCGTTGTCCACGGTGAGGACGCGGCCGGTGACTCCGGTGCTCATGTCGCTCGCCAGGTACAGAATCGCGTTGGCCTGATCGATCGGCTGCGTCGGCGGCAGAGTGGTGTTCGTGTAGATGTCCGAGTACGCGAGCATCGTGTCGCCGCCGGCCAGTTCGCCAGCTGCCCACGCCTTGGCCATCGGCGTATCTGTGACGCCAGGAGCCACAGCGTTGCAGCGGATGCCAGTCCCGGAGAAACGGATGGCGATGTTCTTCGTCATCGTATTCACCGCGCCCTTGGTCGAGGTGTAGGCCACGCCGCAGATCGGCAGCTCACCATTGACCGAAGTGACGTTGACGATCACGCCTTCGTTGCGGGACAGGAAGTGCTTGACCGCCTCGCGGCAATAGCGGAATACGCCGGCGAAGTTGATCTGGACGACCATGTCGAAATGCTCGTCTGTTGTCTCCTCGATCGCGAACATGTCTCCGTAGCCGGCGTTGTTGACCATGATGTCCACTTGGCCGAAAGTCTCGATGGCCTTGGCGAACACCTCCTTCGGAGCTTTCGGGTCGGCCGAGTCGGCTACGATCCCGACAGCGCGGCCACCCTGGCTGGTGATGGCTTCGACCACCTCGTCGAGGTCCGCCTGATGACGCGCAGTCAGTACGACGTTGGCACCCTCCCTGGCGAAGAGTTCGGCCGTGGCTTTCCCGATGCCCTTACTGGCACCGGTGATGATTGCAGTCTTCCCTGCTACAAGATTTTCCAAGATCTTTCTCCTTTATTTGGTAAGTTGTGGGCTTTGCCTGATGGGCAGGGGTGTTCACGGCCGTGATTTCAGCACCTTCTTGACCACGGGCATGGCGGTGTACACCTTGGGCCAGCCCGTGAAATAGATGGCGTGGTGCAGCACCGCGTCAACCTCCGGGCGAGTTAGTCCGTTGTCCATGGCGCGGCCGAGATGGAAGGTAATCTGCTCGGACTGGGCAGTGGCAATCAACGCGACGACCGTGACCAGGCTTCTGTCACGCGGCTCCAGGCCGGGCCGGAGCCACAAGTCGTTGAACAGCACCTCACCGGTGGCATCCACCACCCCTTGGGAGGCGCCGCCGTACTGTTCCTGGACCGTTTTCGCCCGGGCCGCCTCTGCCTCTTCGTCCTGTGGAAGCAGTTCGGATGTGGCATCCGGAAGCTCGGAGGCATCAATATCGTGGTCCTCAAACACGTCCGCTACGACAGGAACCGCTTCCATCGCGTTCTGCCAGCCGGTGTAGAAGGCCAGGTGGGTGATTATCTCCGAAATTTCGGCGGGAGTGACGCCGTCGTTGAGGGCCCTGTCAACGTAGTGGCCGAGCTCGGCGCTCTGACCGCTGGATACGAGAGTAGCCACCGTGACCAGGCCACGATCTCGCTTCGAGATGGCGTTGTCGTCCCACAACCTCTGCACGTTGTCGCTGTCGTACCGGGACAACGCGGGCGAGACGTCCTTGACCTGGTTGGTTCGCGGCGTTGCTTGGCTGCTGCTGCAGCCGGCCAGGATCAGCGCCGAGGTGATCGCTCCACTTACAAGGGCTGCGCATTTCCGGGAAGGGCGCTTCATGTCAGTTCTCCTCATTCAGATGCTGCTCGTTGGTGACGTCATCCATCCAATCCACGTCGCTGCCGTCGACGGTTTCGGCGATCGCCATGTGGGTCGTAGGGGCTTCAGGGGGTCATTCCGCGACGTCGATCGTGACGTCCGCGGCGCCGCCAGTCAGCTGAAATGCTTCAAGGCCCCTGGTGATCCGGCCCAGAGGGATCAGCCCCGGTTCCGGCACTGGGCTCCCGGCGACCTTGTAGTAGACAGCAATCCCGTTCGTCGGGGGCCAGTAGACGAGTTCACCCGCCTTGTAGTCCGTGCGGCGGGGAGCCTCGGCTGTCAGGACCGCCGGGAGTCCGCTGCCATAGGCCTCGCGTCCGAGCATGTCGGACATGCGGATTGTCAGCGGAAGCAGGGTGCAGAACTCACGGGCCGTGGCGTTGTCCACCATGCTGGCTTCCACGGCGGTGCCGTTCACCGTCAGTCTCAGCGCGACGCCGTCGACGTTTTCAGGCATGGGTGTTTCCTCCTGCGAAGCGATTTGTGTTTCCTCCCGGGTGGAGGCCGGGGCCGGGGCCTCGTCCGGAGCCGGGGCCCTGGAGGAGGTGCACGCTGTCAGAGCGAACAGCAGGCACGCAAGCAACGCCGCCGCGCCGCGAAAATGGGCCGGCATTCTCACGCCGAGGCGAGCGTAAGGACGATCTTGCCCGCGGCCTCGCCGGAACGAAGCCGCTCCGCGGCCTGCTGGAAGTCGGCGATGTCCACGGTCTGGTCGATCACGGGACGGATCTCACCGCGGGCCACGGCGGGGATGACCTCGGGCAGTAGTCCCGCAATAACCGCAGCCATCTCCCAGTCACGGGTGAAACCGAAGGACACGCCGTGGACGGTGAGGTGACGGTAGGACAGCTGGTCGAGGTTGATCGTCGACGCCGGACCCGCCAGCCGGCCGATGTTGACGACGTGCCCATCCACCTTCGTGGCGGGCAGGCACTGCGCGAAGGTCTCCCCGGCGACATGGTCGAGGACGACGTCGGCGCCCGCCCCCTCGGTCGCGGCCAGGACCGCCTCGCTCAGCTCCTGCTCATCCGTCACAATCACCGTATCGACGCCGACGCCGACGAGTAGCTCTCGCTTATCCGTCTTCCGCGTGGTGCCGATCACCCGGGCCGCACCCAAGGCTTTTGCCAACTGGGCACCGATGAGGCCAATGCCGGTCGATGCCCCGGTTATCAGCACGCTCTGCCCTGCGGTAAACCCGGCGGCGGTGAGCGCTCCGTGTTCGGTGAGCAGCCCGGTAGGCAGGGCGCACGCGATTTCAGGGGCGAGCCCCTCGGGTCGAGGCAGCACGAAACGGTGATCGGCGATGACGTAGTCGGCAAAGGACCGCGGGGTGGACCCCATCACCAGGTCACCAACGCGCCAGGTGTCCACGCCCTCACCGAGCCCAACGACATCGCCGGCGTATTCGAACCCTGCGATGAACTCCTTGCCGTGCCCGCCGTTCGTCGGATCGGATTCCGCGAGCATCGGCAGATCGGCATTGTTTGTCGCCGCGGCGAGGTTGCGGATCAGTACCTCACCCGGTCCTGGCTGCGGGACGGGCACCTCATCCAGAACCCATTCCGGTCCACGCCCTGAAATGAGCGCACGCATCGTGTCTGCCATAGCTGTGTTGTCTCCTCGGGAAATACGTTGGGTTTCTGTTCAGATGCGGCGGGTGCGGGGAGCCTGGTACTGCTCCTCGGTGACCTCTTCCAGCCAGGTGGTTTCCGCGGTGCCCTGGCCGCCTCCTTCCCAGATGGCGAGGTGTTCCATGAAGCGGTCCGGGACGGCACCGTGCCAGTGCTCCTCGCCAGGAGGGCAGGTGACCGTCTCGCCCGGGTGGGCCTCGAACACCACGCCGTCACGGGTACCGACCAGTGCGGCGCCGGAGACGACATGTAGGGTCTGGCCGAGCACGTGGTGGTGCCAGAAAGTGCGGGCGCCGGGGGCGAAGCGGACCATGTTCGTCCGTGCCCGGGAAGGCTCCTGGCCGGAGTAGATGACATCGAACCAGACGTCGCCCGTGAACCAGTCGGCGGGTCCCTTGCCGGTGGGCTTGGGTGCGATGAATTCCAACGTGTTCTCCTTCGCTTCTTAGTTGCTGGCGTGCGCGAGGTCGAGGCCGAGTTCCTTCGAGGCCTCTGCCTGCGCCGAAAGTTCCTTGCCTTTGGCGATGGCCGTGGGAATGGCGTCATCACCGGCGACGAAGCGCAGCGGCGGCTCGGCCAATTCCGTGACTGCGAGGATGGCTCGGGCGAGCTTGACCGGGTCGCCGGACTGCTGGCCGTTCATCGACTGCCAGGCTGCTTTAGTCTGGGCGGTGCGCTCGGCGTAATCCTCGATCGACAGGTCGGCCCAGCTGGTCGAGGCCTCTTCGAGCAATTCGGTGCGGAAGAAGCCGGGCTCCACGATCGTGGTGCGGATGCCGAAGGGCTCGAGGTCGAAACGCAGGGATTCCATCCAGCCCTCCACACCGAACTTCGAGGCGGCGTAGGCAACGCAGAACTCCTGGCCGAGCAACCCTGCGATCGAGGAGATCGAGACGACGTGTCCGGAACGCTGGCGGCGCATCACCGGCAAGACCGCGCGGGTGACGTTCATGGGGCCGATCAGGTTTGATTCGATCTGGCCGCGCATTGCCTCAGCGGAGATCTCTTCAAAGTAGCCTGCCTGGAAGGTGGCCGCATTGTTGATCAGCACATCCATCCGGCCGAACCTGGCCACAGCGGCTTCGACGGCTGCCTCAGCCTCTTCCGGCCGCGTGATGTCCAGCGTCGTGACCAGCAGATTGTCGTTTTCGCCGAGGACCTGCCGGACTTGGTGGGGACGGCGTCCTGTGGCAACCACCTGGTGCCCGGCCGCGAGGGCCTCCCGGACGATGTCCGTGCCGAGGCCGCGGCCTGCACCGGTGATCATGATGACTTTGCTCATCTGGATGTTCTCCTTTTGACTGGTGTTGGGCCGACCTTCCGGCCACCCTCTTCTTTGATCTTCACGCGCATGCCCGAAGCTGCAAAGAGGAGGAAAACATCCTGGGACAAATTCCTCCCCCTCACGGGCCATGCCACGGGTGGGACACTGGTGCCATGAGTCGAAGTACGCAGATGAACCAGCTGGGCGAGTTTCTCAAGACCCGGCGCGCCGAGCTGACCCCGCGCGACGTCGGGCTGTCGGAAACCGCGGGACCCCGGCGAGTTGCCGGGCTGCGGCGGGAAGAAGTGGCTCTCCTGGCATCCATCAGTCCCGATTACTACACGCGGGTTGAACAGGGCCGCATCCAGGTCTCAGCGCCCGTCCTGGGCACCCTCGCAGAAGTGCTCCAACTCAGTGAGGATCAGCGCAGCTACCTGTTCAGCCTCGCTGGAAAGACCTCAAAACGGGCGCCCCGTCAGCTCAGGCAAAAGGTTCAGCCGCAACTCCGGCGCCTCCTGGATGACCTCAGCACAGTGCCGGCGATCGTGATGGGCCGGCGCATGGACGTCATCGCCTGGAACCGGTTGGCGGCGGCGATGATCACCAATTTCTCCGAGGTGCCGGAGAAGCACCGCAACTATGTCCGCATCCTGTTCACTGACCCGGCGATGAAGGCGCTGTATGTTGACTGGGAGTCTGTGGCCCGGACCGCCGTCGCGCAGCTCCGCATGGAAGCCGCCAAGTACCCGGACGACACCCGGCTGGCGGTGCTCGTCGGCGAACTGTCCGTCCAGGACCCCCAGTTCAGGCAGTGGTGGGCAGCGCACAATGTCGCCAGCCTGACCACCGGCACGAAGACGCTGCGTCACCCCACAGCGGGTGACCTTGTCCTTGACTGGGACACCCTCATCGCCACGACCGACGCAGAGCAACAACTGGTCATTTGGACGGCAGCTCCGGACACTTCCACCCATGAGGCGCTGCGCTTCCTCGCGTCCTGGGCGGCAGGGGCGGAATCACTCAAGCAGGCGTGAAGCACGGCTAAGCAGCTGTAAGAGAGGTGCCCGGAATTCCGCTTTGACGCAGCTCACGACCCACGCTTGGTCGATGGCGGGAGCAGATGCTGCGTTCGCGCCGTGCCGACGACGTGGGCAAACGCCACGTCCTCCGCAGCTTTGTCCTCCGGGGTAAGCCGGCCTTCGTGCTGGCTCTGGTGTTCGCGCCAAGTGGGGACCTCGAACTGTTCAAGGAACAGTTCCGGTGCTTCGCCCACCCGGTAGAGGTTCCAGCGGGAAGCGCCGCTTCGCAGCCGTGAGCGGCGCACGTTCTCCATGGCGGACAGAAACGCTTCTTCGTCCTCGTCCGCGACGTCGTATTCGGTCGAGATCAGTACCGGACCGGCGGCTGGATCCGGTTCGACAGCCAAAGACGGCATACCCCAGGCCTCGAGCGGCGTACGGTCCAGGTGCTGGCTTTCGGGCACCTTCAGGGCAAGGCCGGCGACGGCGGCCACAGCCACCAATGCCGCCGCCGAGAGGAGGGCGGTCTGCAGCCCGGCGGTCTGTGTGATCAGGCCCCAGATGGGTGATGCCAGGGCCTGGGAGCCAAGAAATACCGTGATGTAGATTGCGATTGCCCTGCCACGCACCCAGCCGGGCAGGAAGAGCTGCAGTTCGGAGATCACCGTGGATACGGTGGCCGTCCAGCCAAAGCCGCAGATCAGCAGCAACGGCACGGCCAGCCACACACTGGCCCGTGAGAGCAAGGATGCCGAGCGCCACCGCGTAGGCAAGGCCGGAGGCGAGCAGTAACCCATTGCTTGAGAGATGCCGGCGCACTTGTCCGAGGCCGAGGGCGGTAAGGACAGCAAGGAGCGATGCCACCACGACGAAGTAGGCCTGCACGCCGATCATGAGCCAGCGCCGGTCGAACGCATCGGCAAGCACGCCGGCCGGCAGCGCCAGCAGCATCACCGGCAGAGTGCTGGCTGTCTGCACGAGCGGAATGATGGTGGCGGCGTTCGGGTCGTGAACGAAGAGCCACTGGGCTCCCACGGTTTGCCCCCATGAACCGATGCTCGCCACCACCATGCCCAGCCAGAGCCAGAAGAAGGCCCTGCGGCGGAGGGGTGCGAAGGGCGACACAACAGCTGGTGCTGTGCTGCCCGTGTTTACGCTCACTGTGCAGTCTTCCCTGTTACGTTGAACTCGACGCCGGCTGAATCCGGGACGAACAGGGTGCCGGCCACGGAAAGATCAGCAACGGACGCTCCGGCGCGAAGGACGAAGGACCCCGGCTCCAGTTCCCAGCCGTCGTCCCAGTGCGCAAGCCGACGCCCGGCAACGGGGATATCCACCGTCAGCGATTGGCCCGGTTCGGCGTGCACTACCGCAAATCCGACGAGCCAGCGTTCCGGGCGCTCGATTCCGGAAATGGGACGCTCAGCGTAGAGCTGTACAACCTGCTTGCCGGCACGGGCACCGGTGTTCCGCAGCCGGATGCGTGCGGTCACGTCACCTGGCAGGTCCGGTTGTTCCGTCCCGGTCACTTCGAGGGACTCAAACGTCCAGTCCGTGTAGCCGAGGCCATGTCCGAAAGCATAGGCCGGAGTCCGTCCCGTACGCAGCCAGGCGCGGTAGCCGATGTGGATCCCTTCGGTGTAGTCGAGGCAGCCAGCGGTCGGAACGACTTCGAGAACGGGCACGTCATCAGTCGCCGCAGGCCAGCTAGTGGTCAGGCGTCCACCGGGCTCGGCTTCGCCGAGGAGGACGTCTGCTACGGCCTGGCCCAGTTCCTGGCCGCCGAACCAGCCCAGCAGCACCGCCTTGACATCGTCGCGCCACGGCAGCAGCACAGGGGCGCCGGAGTTGACCACCACCACGGTCCGGGGATTGGCTGCCGCGACGGCAGCCACAAGATCGTCCTGCCGTCCCGGAAGACGCAGGTGCGTCCGGTCCCGGCCTTCGGATTCGACACTGGAGTTCGTACCCACCACGACGACGGCGACATCGGCCGCGCGGGCCGCCTGCGCGGCGCGCTCGATCAGTTCGTCGGCGTCGGCACCGGGGTCAGGAGCGGTGCCGACCGTGAGGCCCAGGGCGTTCGCCAGCGGGCTGCGGCCGGAGGCGAGGTCGAAGTGGACGCGCAGTTCGACAGGAACGTCGGCCGTGAGTTCCACCAGTGCGGTGGCCATTGGCGGGAACGAGAAAGATGCACCCAGCTGGGGGTTCGCCACGCTGCCATGCCGGTCCAGCACGGTCACGCCGTTGACCTCGACCATGCCGTGGAGGTGTGAGCCGAAGCCCAGGTGCACTGTCCTGGTCTCGTGCGGAGTGAGGATGGTGTGCAGCTCAAGGCTTGCAGCGTCCTCGAAGGGAGCATCGCCGTCGAACCAGACGAGTGCCGTGGAGCGGCGGTCGTCGCTCTGCAACACCTCGCCGCCGGAGCCGCGGAACGTAACCGTGAGGCCTGGCTGCCCCGTGCATGGGTTGCTCATCCACTCCAAGGGCAGCTCAGCGATGCCCTCCTGCACCACGGCGCCAAGCTCGTAGTCAACACGGGCCCCGGGAAGGGCCGCATGGATCGCATCCAGAGGGGTAGTGACCTTCTCGGGAAGCACCGTCGCGCTGCCGCCGCCCTGGAAACGGGCCTGGGAGGCGTTGTGGCCAATCACTGCCACCCGCTCCAGGGAATCCGCCGCCCACGGCAGCTCGCCGTCGTTCTTCAACAGAACCATGCCAGCAATCGCAGCTTCGCGGGCGAAAGCAGGACCGTCCAAGGCAGGCAGTGCCTCCGAAACAGCCGGAGCGGCGTCGGGAGCGCCCAGGGCCCCGACACGTTCGGCTAGCCGAAGCATGCGCAGAACCTTGCGGTCCAAAGCCTCGACGGGAATCTCGCCGGCGCTGATGGCGTCGGCCAGGCCGGACCAGGCCGGGGCAGGACCCGGCATAGCCAGGTCCTGGGCTGCCGGGACGGAACCGAGGCTGCGCACCGCAGTCCAGTCCGAAATGACGACGCCGTCGAAACCCCATTCGCTGTTCAGCGGAGTCTCCAACAGATCGTTTTCACTCATGGTGACGCCGTCCACCGAGTTATAGGAACTCATGACGGACCATGCCCCTGCTTCGACCGCACGCTCGAACGGCAACAGGTACAGCTCGCGCATCGCCCGATCGGAAACCCGCACGTCCACGGTGAACCGCTCGGTTTCGGAATCGTTGGCCACATAGTGCTTTGGGGTGGCCGCCACGCCGTTGTCCTGCAGGCCGCCGATGTAGGCAACGCCAAGTTCCGCGGACAGCCACGGATCCTCGCTGAGGCATTCGAAGTGCCGTCCGCCCAAAGGGGACCGGTGCAGGTTGATGGTCGGTCCCAGGACGACGTCGACCCCCTTGCGCCGTGCCTCGGAGGCGGAGGCCTCACCGTAGCGGCGGGCAAGGCCCACATCCCACGACGAGGCCATCGCAGTGCCCGAGGGCAGGCTCAGCGAAGGATCCCGCTCATCCCACTTCGGTCCCCGGACGCCGGCCGGACCGTCCGAAAGCACCATGGAGCGCAGTCCCACCCGGGGAATGGCCACGGTTGACCAGAAGTCCGCGCCTTGGACGAGGGCAACTTTCTCCTCAAGGGTCAGTTCTTCCAGGATGGTGAGCAGACCTTCGGTCTGGTCGGCGGCGATCAGGGAGTCCATGAATTAGCGCACTTTCTTGATGGGGATGATGGCAAGGGCCCCGACCAGCGCGGCGGCCCCTGCTGTGAGGAGCAGCGCAGTGTAGTTTTCGGAACCCGCGCTGCCCATGGCCAAGAGGCCGGCGCCGACCATGGGCGCCGCCGTCTGCGGGAGGGCATTGGCGATGTTGAACACGCCGAGGTCCTTGCCGGAATTCTCCGGGTCCGGCAGCACATCCATGACAAGGGCTAGGTCGACGCCGACGTACACGCCATACGCAAAACCGAGGATTGCCTCGACCAGGTAGAAGCCGCTGACGTCCGTGACACCGGACAGCATTGCCGTGCCGAGGGCAAAGATCGCGCTCGCCGCGATCACGAAGACCTTCCGGCGGCCGATTTTGTCGGAGATCTTGCCCGCGGCCCAGGCAGTGGGGATAAGGACCAAGGTGTAGATGAGTACGCCGGTGGCGATGGTTCCTACCGCGTCCTGGACCGAGAGGCCAATCCTGTCCTGCATGAAAAAGAGACGGAACGTGGTGAACATGAAGGCAGCGAGGGTGATGAGGAACTTGGACCACCAGGCGAAGGCGAAGTCGCGGTGCTTGACCGGGTTGACCCAGAAGGTGCCGATCAGTTCACGCAGACCCATCCGCGGAGGCTTCGTGGCCAGCTGCCGATCAGGCAGCACGAAGGCATAAACAATCATCGCGGCGAGGGCAATCACGGCGGGGCCCACGAAGAGCAGGAACAGGTTGTCCACGAACCACTTGGTGACATAGGTGGCTGTCATGATGGCGACGTTGAGGGCGATGCCAAGAGCGGCGGTCACGGTACCGCGCTGGGTGGAGGGTACCTGGTCAGCCACACTTGCCATAAGGGGCGAGAGGGCAGCGTTGGCGCCGAGCTGGGCAAGGGCCCAAGCCGCGACGACGAAAGGGATGCTCGGGGCAAGAGCCATGCCCAGCAAGGCCGTCGCGAGCAATGCCGTTCCGGAAACGATCCAGATACGGCGGCGTCCCCAGCGTGATGTGGTGCGGTCCGAAATGCGGCCGAAGATCACGTTGGCAAACACGGCTGCCAGGGAGCCGGCGGTGGCTACCTGGGCCAGCGCGGCCGCTTTCTGGTCCGCGGGCACAATGGTCTGGACCTTGACCCCGATGCCGATGATTGCCGGGCCCAGCAGGGCGACAAAGAACAGGAGGTAACCGGCGATCAGCGCAACAAGGTAGCGCTTGCTCACAGGCTCCGGTGGAGGGGCGATGAGACTTGCAGTTTCGTCCGGGTCGTGGGTTGGGGACTGGGTATGCGTCATTGCAGGGCCTTTTCTGGCAAGAAAAACGTTGGGTGGCGGACAACGCGCATAAGCGCATGGTCCAGCAAGGGGTGTACCGGTGCCGCAAGGCCCCTGATGGGGCCATGCGGTCGGAAGAATGATGTCGGCCGCTTTGCCTCATCATTGTGTGGATCACAGACCGGCGGTGGCCGGTGAATCGACAATATCTTAAAATTCTAGTGGCAGCCAGAATTTCGTCCATGAAATTCTAAGGACTACTAGAATTTTCTGGTGGGTGGTCATCTAAGCTGGGGTTACTCGAGCTCGAAGGAATGCGGAGGTGGCATGACAGGCAAGCGAGGACCGTACGCAAAGACCGAGGCTCGGCGCACGGCGATCCTGGAAGCGGCGCTGAATGTGTTTGCCGACAGCGGATATCAAGGCGGGTCGTTGCGCGACGTCGCCGAGCGGGTCGGCGTGACCGAAGCTGCCCTCACCTACTACTTCCCGAACAAGCGAACGCTCCTCACGTCGGTGCTTGAGCTGCGTGACGATCTCGCATTTGAAGTTTCACCACTCGACGTGTCCGACCCCGTGGAGGCCCTTCGAGGGCTGGTCCGGTTGGCCCGCCACAATGCCACCATGCCAGGCATCATTGCCCTGCACGCCAAGACATCATCAGAGGCCGTTTCGCCCAGCCACCCGGCCCACGACTACTACATCAAGCGGTACGCCTTTATCGTGGCGCGCTTGACGGAGATCTTCGAAGCATGCGCCACCAGAGGCCTGCTAAAGAAGCACGTGCAACCAGCACGGGCGGCCAGAGCCACCGTTGCGCTCATGGACGGTCTGCAGATCCAGTGGCTGATCGATCCCAATAGCACGGACATGGCCGACGAACTCGACACCCATGTGCGCAGCCTTATTCGGCGCGAAGCATCGTGGGACAAACCGGGCTAATGAGTCAGAGAGGGGCGCAGCAGTCCGGTCCGCCATATGGAAGACGAGGGTCCTAGAACCGCGGGATGTTCCGTGTCGCTTGAACTGTCGCGACTCGGCGACAAGCTGCGTCATCCGTCGCGAGGGATTGGGGTCGGGCGCAGTTACTCACCGTTGTCGTACGTCGTTCACACGTTAGTTTGGAGCCGCTGCCTCTCGTATCCGAGCGCCCAGCATGCTCATGCAACACCCGCCACGTCGACACCCCTTGGGCTGCGATTGTCTTGGGCCTGGAGAGGGTTCGGATTGCCAAATCATTTTGCGGTGGCACCTAAAGGCCCCTGTGGAGAGGCGTCTTGGCGCTGCATTTAGAACGAGATGGCACTGCGAGAGCACTGGCGTAGCTCACGACGAGGGGCCGCCCGGGAAATGCCGACGGCGGATGCGTGCTGCGGTGTCTTCTTGCGGGTCGTCGGGGCTAGCAGCTGCTTGCCCGCCCTCCCGCAACGTGTCATATACTTTATATATTATTGGAGAATTGTCCCGACTTCGGCGTGGTTCGGGACCATGCCGTTTGTTGGTTGATCAAAGGAGAACTTTCATGCTTGCTCGTTTTGAGGCTTTCATTGATGGCGTTTCGGCGCCTGCGGAGACGGAGGTGTTTCGTCCGTTGAATCCGGCAACGGGGGAGTCCTATGCGGAAGTCTCGAAGGGCACCGCTGTTGAGGTTGAT
>NZ_JBFBEY010000044.1:0-18897 GCF_040683875.1 Arthrobacter sp. NPDC093128 | reverse complement strand
GCTACCGAAACAAGCCCACCGCACCAGCCGCCCCGGCCCACGCCGGCATCAACCACAAAACCAACCAGCTGTCACAAACAGCTTGATTCATTCCGCTACCGCTATTGCTGCCGGCGATCCGAAACAATTCGCTAGCGCCTGACGGACGCTTACTCGCAGGTGTCTGGATCCCGTTGGCAGCATGGGTTCCCAGCGTTGGCATTCCCATTCAAAATCCCTCATGACTTTCCCGATTTCAGCACCGGACGGGGCTCGCACGTCAGCGTGTTCGATCAGAATGTAAGCCGGCCGTAGGGCATCGGCCACCTTGTCAACGGCCCGGTGCTGGGCCTCATTCGAAGCTCGGCGACGCTGATGAGGCTCTCCACGGACCAAAGCCACAGACGATATTAGAGCGGCCGCTACAGCTACCCAGAATTCCGCATCCATGGACGAGACTGTACTTCTTCCTGGCACCGATAGTTCGGTCCCGCCTCTGCAAGTCAAAAACCACTGAGACCAAGACGGTGACTCTGTTTGATTGCGGAGATGAGTTATGACGAGGCTACAGGGGTCGGTCTGACTAGCCACACCGGCAGGGAACGGCCACTCCCAAAACGGTCGTTATTGACGCGGAAGCGACTGCGCGTGGCAAGACGCCCGTTGTCACGCCGGCGGTTGCTGTTAGCGCCCCCTCATCGTTCATTTCACCGTGCGGGTCTTACGTACATCGCCATGACCTGCCGTCATGCGGGCCGCGGCGACGGGTTTCCGCGGCACGCTGATCGACCGGCTTACGGGCGCGTGTGGTCTAGTTTTCGTGAAGTGCGAGCATGAGAATGAAACGCATGATCCCGAAGCCAAATAACCGCGGTCCAATCGTGTTGAAGTACCCGCTGGCGGGCAGGTTCCGTGCGCGGAATAGCCCCGCGCGGCGGGTTCCAAGTCATGGTACGGACTTGATGGGAACCACATTCGCCATCGACTTCATCCCCGTGGATCTTCACGGGCGGTCAGCTGCCTGGAACTGGCGGGCAGTTGTAGCGACAGAACGACCGGAAAGGTTCGTCGGATTCGGTGCGGCCGTAGTGGCACCTAGCACCGGCACCGTGCTCATCACTCATGACGGCGAAGACGATCACGAGGCTCGAAGATCGCAACTCACGCTCTTCTCATACATGGCGGGGCAGGCACAGCGCATCCAGCGCGGCGCAGGCGCGATAGCTGGCAATCATGTCGTAATAGCCCTGGGCGATGACGGGCCGTTCGTGTTGATTGCCCACTTGCGCAAGGGTTCTGTCTGCGTCGACGTCGGTGAATTGGTCGAAGCCGGCCAGCTAATCGGTCAGTGTGGAAACTCAGGGAACAGTACACAACCGCATGTGCATGTGCAGGTCACCGACAGCACTCAATGGTCACGGGCGCGGGGAATGCCCATCGCGTTTGAGGCCCCGATGGGCGTTGAGCTTCCATCCGAGTCACAGATCATCCTCGTGTCCTGAGCAGAAGCATATGCACGCTGGAGGATCCCCAACGGGACACCTCTGGGCGTCGCCAATGGGGGAAGCGCCCTCGTTAACCGGTGCCTCCGCCGGAGTTCGTCCCATGGCGGAAATCTGTACGCACGACTTCGTCGCTGCAATACTGCGTTGATGAACATCCTCGAGTGGTGGCCTCTGGTCGATGCGGAAACACGCGACTGGCTCATTGAGCACAACGGCGAGCCGCTGCCGCCGAATGTACTCGGCGACATCATGGCGGTTACGGGCGGCACGACCGATTCTGAGTGGTGGGCAGGAGAATCAGCAGACGGTCCCCAGCTTTCCGACGAGGCTGTGGATTGGATCGAGTCTGTCGCCAACGACGAGGAACCGACTGCGGGCTGAAATCTTCTGCCGCGTCCCGCTGAGCGTTCCTCAACCGGACGATGGAAAGCTCTCGTCCTGTTGCAGGTGCGCGTGATCGTGTCAACTTGGTTGGAGCCCACTAGGGCAGCCAGAACGGTACCCCTGGGGCCAGCAATGACGCTATCTCGCAGGTCTGTGGTGCTGCAGGCCATTACGCCAGCCTCAACTTGCTCCGAATGTTCTTATGGCACCTCTAAAGCGGTCAGAGCGGAGGAATGCTTCTCGTTGAGGTTCGGACAGCATGAATCGACCTGGTATCACTTCGCAAATTTCCGTCGTCTGAATGGGAAGCAGGAGAATGTCGATACGGAACGGTGCCAGTTTCTGGCCCAGTGACGCTTCAACAGCCTTGACGGTCTCCAGTAACAAAAGGTCAGGCTGCCAGTCGTTCAGGGCGGGGCTTTTTCTCGCGCGGTGCCATCCGTCTGCGTTCGGTAAAGCGCCCAACACTGTGTCCCTGAGCGTGGGCCACCTGTCCAGGGCTGTGTATTCATCCCGTGCGTATCCTGCTGGTCCCCCTGGTTCAGTGCCTGGGGGCGAGACTGTTAGCCCGGCCCACCATGCCTCCCACCCCTCTTGGAACTCAGGGGAAGGAGGCCGGTCAAATCTGATCGACGGCGGCGGTATCAGATCGCCGGGCATGTGCGCCGGACGCGAGGTTTTGATCGACAGATATTCTCGAAACCACAGTGCCGTGTCGAGGTCAAGATCCCACCGTGACTCATGGACGGACCATTCCGATTCGGTGAAGTGCACCAGAGATCCCCCCTTTTGTTGCGCACACTAATGTGCAGAATCCGGAAAGACAATGGCCCTTGGCTAAGTTTTGCTCTGCGGCACCGGAGTCTGGAAGACCTAATTCAGTCTCATCGGGGTCTTGCTGGATTCGCGGTTCGCCATGACGTTCTAACGCTGTGGGCGGGCCGCGCAGCCGAAGTGGCCTGCTTTGGCCGGCATTTTGGAGCCCTGATAAACCCGAAGTCAAACGGATGGTGCCGGCGACGCCGGAAGGCATAGCGGAATTTGCTACTAAGCAGACGGTCGTCAGAGGAGCAATTCCTACGGCAGTGATGATTCACCTCCCACGGCAGTGATGATTCACCGCGGGTGTCCCGCTTAGGGTTCCCCAATGGGACAGCCCATTCAAGTCCGGGGTCGACTACCCAAGACGCTGTCGGTGTGCCTAGATCCACCGGCTTACGGTCCACGACGCCTGTCGCGGGGGCGGCGCCGATAGGGCGGGAGTCAGTCCTCATTTCGACAAAGGGAAAATATGTCGCGTGCTGTCACCCTCGTCCGTTCGAACGCCCTCAGCGACGTCGCGCAGTACGCGTACGCCGCGACATCTGTCAGCGGCGCGCGCTTAATCTTCCTGGCGGGTTCGTGCCCGTTGAATGAGGACGGAACGACCGCAGGCGTGGGGGACTACGCAGCCCAGGCTGCGAAGGCTGTCGAGAACATGCACCCTGCCCTGGAAGCCGCCGGTGCCTGCATTGAGGACGTGATCTCCACTCGGGTCCTTGTGGCGTCGACAGAGCGGGCTGACCTAGTGACGGCCCGGGATATGGTTCGCGCGGCATTCGGCGACCACGATGTTCCGAGCACGTTGATGGGAGTCACCGTGCTCGGCTATGAAGGCCAGCTCGTGGAGATCGAAGCAATCGCCGCCGTCATCGATTGAAGCAGCGTTGCTGCCTCTGCGACCATTCTGGGCTCACTGTCAGAGGTAGCGTGGCCGTTTTTATCTTCCCGACCGCTACGTGGTGGGGTCCCGCTGAGGGACCGTCATACGGGCGCGGCCCAGTGCGGTTTTAACCAGTGCAGACAAACCCGACGAAGGCGTCCCTCTATGTTCAGCGGTGCCCGATAGTGTGGCGACATGATTCCTTCAATCTTGCTGATCAGCGGGAGCGTCAGGGTCGGTTCAGTCAACGCGGCGGTCATCGCGACCGTTGCCGACCTGGTAAAGGCCCCTTTTGCAACTGATACTTACGATGAGCTAGGTGGCCTTCCGCACTTCAACCCAGACTTAGATCACGACCCCCTTCCGGAGCAGGTCATAAATCTGCGCGCGGCAATTCGCGATGCGTCTGCACTCCTTATCAGCACGCCCGAATATGCGGGGGCAATGCCCGGCGCCCTCAAGAATCTGCTCGAGTGGACCATCGGAGGTGTCGAGATCTCCGACAAACCAACAGGGTGGATCAACCCATCGACAAACCCACTCAGGGCAGAAACGACATATGCTTCGCTGGCTACCGTCCTGGGGTACACGGGTGCGACCCTGGTCGACGGCGCTTGCGTCGACGTTCCGGTACCAAGGCAATCGATCGATGCAGATGGACTAATCCACGACGAAATGATTCGTCGAGCGATATCGAAAGCCATCGGGGCACTGACTCCGTCCATGGTTTAGGAGCTCACGGCAACGGACGCCCGGGGCCGCTGCTGCTCACTCTTGAGGAACTGGGCTATCCGGCGGATTGGCTCTTCCGCAACTGTCCGATCGGGGTTGCCAATCACGATAATGCCGTCTTGGCCCGATGGGTACCAAGACGTGCCGGTTAGGGTTCGAAATCGGCTACGACATTAACCGGAGCTCGCGAGACCGAAGACAGCGAGGATTACTAGCACAAGGATGACTAGTAGTTCGGGGTAGACGAGAAAGAAGACGAACACGCGCTGAAACAGCGGCACTTTCTCGTGCTTGTCGTCGTCATGAAGCATGTGTCCCCGTGTCTTGTCACTGATGGTTCCGCTTGGTGATCGCTCACGCCGCCTGGAAGTTCTGCCCGCCAATGTTCAAGGATTAAAGGTGGCGGTTCCTACAGGAAGCTTCGATTGTCCTGCTGCGGACCGTACTTCGTTCAGCAACTCTGTGAGCTTGCGATTGAGAAGGTCTTCACCCCAGAAGAGTTTCTTATTGACGTACCATCCAAGGCGGTCGTAAGCGGAACACGTGACTGTGGTTCCGTCCTCGTCTGGCGCGACATGCACAGTAAGGCCGACAGGAAAGCTGGTGGGAACCAGGAGGAAACCAAAGAGACGAAATAGGAGTTCGGATCCGGCGCGAACCTCAATATCGTTCTCGCTTTTATTCGGTATTAGCCCAGCGGAACCCAGGTGATCCGCAATGCGGCTGGAAATTAGCTCGGCGTCCTCCGAAGCTGTGAAGCGGTCGTCCATCGTGTAGTGCTTCATTTATCTGCTCCGTCGTAGGTTTGGCCTCGGCCCAGCAGCCACCCAGAGGTGCGTTCTCGGCGTTGCTCCCGCGATTGAACCTCGTACTCCATAGTGTCCGGACCAGCCTCGACGGCAAGCGGAAGCGCCACAATGCAGGCGATGTCCGCTACCGCCACTTGCGCCGTCGTCGTCAGGACCTTTGGCCCCCTCAGCCGCAGCGAATCGACGATCGGCAGGACCAAGGCAGCCGAAGAGGAAGCGAGCAGAACGATGTAAAGGGGAGCATGGCCGGTGCCGAAGGCAAAGGCAATGCCGATTCCGACGGCGGCCGCCAGCACTACGGCGATGCCGGCCCCGGAAACATGCGGAATCCGGACCGATCCGACCGATGTACGGCTCGATCCGAAGCCGAAGGTGTGCACATTGTGCACACCTTCTTTTGGGCCCACTTTGCTGCACAACCAAAGATCAATTATCGGCGTTCGATTTGGCCGTCACTGGATGAGAGATCCGCCCACTTGGCGCCAACATGTAGCCTCCCATTCGGCTCGGGGCGTTCGCCGCGGCAGAACAGGGTTTCGAAGTCAGGCGCGGGACCTGCCGCGGACGAAGTGGAAAATCAGGACGACCACGGCTACAACCAAAAGCAGGTGAATTAACCCGCCGCCGATGTTGCCAAGCAGCCCGAGAAGCCACAGAACTGCGATAACGATGGCTATCCAAAGCAACACGAGAGTCTCCTTCGTTCGGCGGATGGAAATACTAATTATTGCGCCCCGGCCGCTCTGCGTACATATGCTTCGGGCAGGAATGACATGACTACCGGACAGTCGCGCAGGGGCGCTGCCGGCAAGGACCATCCTCGTACTCATCGAGCCCGACTCCGCATCTCCAGCTGTGGTGCTTATCAGCCTATTTCCGGATCAGGCTGCCGGACATAGCCATACCTCGCCTAATTGTCCAGAGAACTCTGCACAATTAGAGTTCACCGTGAACTCCGGCGCCTAGTGGCCCGGCGCCCCAAGCGGCGTATCATGCTCCGATATTGGAGATGCAGCTTCGGTCAACCGCTATTCCGCCGGAGTTCGCCACTTCGGGACGCGGCGCGTGATCGGCCAACTACTTGCTGAATCAAATTGAGGTCCCCCATCCCGCGGGCCGGTCCGTCCTCTACCCCTCCTCACCCTCAGGTTGACGAAGGGCCGGTTATCGGCGTTCCGAACTTCGTCTGAGGTGACGTAACGGCGCTCCGTTGACACCAGCGCTTCCGCTGCGACCTGCGCTTGATTCGGCGGATCCGAAATCGCTCTTCGATTTGGACCGGCCGGATCCGTAAAGACGGGGGGTAGGCGTTGATGACTCCATCGACCAATGAGATGACACCAGAGCAGCGGCCGCCACGGTGCCGAAAACCAGCGAAGATGTCCTCTGCCCCGGCGAGACCGCCCCGCCATGCCGTAGATTTGCTGGATATGACAACCGCTATCGATGCGCCATTGCCGCGCACATCAGAACCCGAAGCTGCGCGGGCCCATCGTGCGCTCTTCTCGGACCCATACGTCATCAAGGAATCGGCTGCGAGTGACCTCCACACTTCTCGAGAAGTCGCTCAGGCCCCTTTTTTCTCCAACCCCGAATGACATCCCGCGGGCATCGTGTCGTCCATGCCGGCACGTCTCCCGCCGGACCCGCGTACGGCCAGCCGTGGCTAAGCGGCCGGGATGCCCACTTGCCAATGAATTGGCGAAGCTCCGATCAAATATCGGTTGATCGGAGCTTCGGTGCATTATGCGTACCCGAACCTTGGGGCTTGCTGGGAAACCCAATGATTTAAAAGATCCAGGGGAAATCGGATTTCAAGGGAACGTTCAACGAGAACGTCTTCTGCGATTGGTTCGACACAAGGTTTTGAATCTGAGCTTCAGAAATCAGGCCCGAACCTGCCGTCGCAGCTTTCGGCGCCCTCAGCCCAGCGGCGGATTGCCGACATTCCGCTGGAAACCGTAATGCGGCTCAGACGTCCCGGATGTCAGGGGACCGCCACCTCCCCGGGAGCCTAGTCAGGGAACGCACCTACGCGGGCAGTTCGTGCAAGCTTGCAACGTTACAGGCGGCGTTGCTGCGGCGCTCCGTCGTGCGGTCATACTGAAGGAGCCTGGATGGAGTCTGCGTTCTTCACGACGCTTTGTCGGTTGAGATGCCCAGCTCACTTGAAATAGTCCGTGCGGTTTCGAGTAGTGCGGCGGTGACCTTGTCCATCTCGATCTTGTCGACTTCTTCTGCCGGAAAGACAACGGTGATGGCGAGGGGCAGCGAGTCGACGGACGAAAAGATGGGGGCCGACACGGAGGAAACACCGGGGATGATGCCTCCTGATGTGATTGCGTAGCCTGCGGCAAGGACTTCGCTGCGCTTCCGGCTAATGTCAGCGTCCGAGTATGCCTCGGCTTTGAGGCGTGCCCGGTCAGCGGTCAAGGCGGCGGCGGACATGGATTCGGGCAGGTAGGCGAGGAAGACGAGTCCGCCGGAGGAGGTCAGCATGGGCAGTTTTGCACCGACCCGGACATTGAACGGGAGTACGTGGGCGCCGTAGTCCCAGCGGACGACCACGGGCCCGTCTTCGCCCCAGACGGAGAGGTTGACGGAGTGCCCGCACGCGTCCCGCAGCCTCATCGCATAGTCCGAAGCCACGGAGACTTCGTTTGTCCGGCGCAGGGACTCGGCGCCAAGCCGCCGCATGGCCGGCCCGAAGTCGTACCTGCCCGTCTTCGGCGACTGGGAAGCCAGCCCGGAGCGGACCAGGCTGACCAGGTACCGATGGGCCTTATTAGGCTGGAAGCCGCTGCCCTCGGCAATCTCGGACAACGACATCGGGCCGCCACCAGCCTCAAGGGCCTGCAACACGCGCATGGCCAGCTCCACGGACTGGATGCCTTGACGCTCGGAGGCTGACTCCTGGTCCAAGTCGCTCAAATCAGGTCACTTCCCTTTGTTCTTTCGTGTCATTAGCCGATGCGCTGCTGGCTACACCCCGGTGGGTGATGCCGGAATGGGGTGCAGCCAGTGTACTGGGTGGGCGGTGGCCTTGTATGGATCCTAGGCTTCCGGCGCCGGGATTCCGGTCCGGGGAGCGTTCGCTGGCGGGGGCGGTGTAGTGGTTTTTGTTTTTACTTGGGGTACGAGCATTGAGGCTACGGCTCCGAGGACGGCCGGGATGGCGAAGGCGTAGAAGTTCCATTCGAGGGAGAGCCCTGAGGTCATGACCCAGGCGCCGAGGGAGGGTCCGACGATGGCGCCGAGGCGTCCGAACGAGAGTGCCCAGGCCAGTCCGCTGCCGCGGATGTCGTCGGGGTAGCGGGTCAGAATGAAGCCGTTGACGAGGATCTGGGAGCCGATGAATCCCACGCCGCTGAGGAACATGAAGATGAACAGGACGATCACGTTGGGGTTCAGGCTCATGACGATCAGGCTGACCGCGCCGGTCAGGAATGCCACGATGACCACCGGTTTGGCTCCGATGGCGTCGGCTATCCGGCCGCCGATCACGACGCCGACTCCGACGCCGACCCACATGGCGGCGGTTTGCAGCAGGGCCGATCCAAGGGAGTAGCCGCTGGCTTGCATCATCGTTGGAAGCCAGGCGGTGATGCCGAAGACCAGCAGGAGACCGCAGAATGTCATCACCCAGAAGAGCAGGGTCGCGGTGGCGACGCCGGGGGAAAAGAGCGGGCCGATGCCGGCGAGGTGCCGCTTTCCGGCGACGGTCAGGACCGGCACGGGCAGGCCCATGGACTCGCTGAGTCGGTGTGCGTCCTCAGTTTTCCCGGTCCGGAGGAGGTGGACCGGCGGGACCGGCAGCAGTTTCCATGCGAAGGGCAGGATGATGAGGACCGGGATGACCCCAATGATGTACAGCCACCGGTAAGAGATGCCCGGAAGCATCACGGCTCCGAGCAGTGGCGCGGCCAGGCCGCCGGCGGCATAGCCGGCCATGACGATGCCGGTGTTTCGGTTGCGGTGGTTGGGGACGGACAGGTCTGCGACGTAGGCCAGCAGGGTGGGCAGGACGACGCCGAGGCCGAGGCCGACAAGTGCGCGGCCGGCCCCGAAGAGGGCCGCATTCTGTGCCGATGCGGAGATCACCATACCGGCGGAGAAAATGATGCAGCTGGCCAGGATCAGCCGAAGGGCTCCGATCCGGCGCATCATGGCCCCGGCCAGGCCGGCGCCGATGAGCATGCCGGCCCCGACGACGGAACCCAGCACTCCTGCGGAGGCCTTGTCCACGTGCAGTGAAGCGTCGGCCAGCAGGGCCGGGACGGACACGCCGTAGACCGCCAGGTCGTAGCCTTCGAGCGCAGCGATCACGAAGGCGATGGCCAGAAGGGACCGTTCCGTGATGGCCCGGACGTGCCGCTGTCCGACCGTTTGTGTTGTTGACATGGGCCTACACTCCAATTGGTGCTGTAGTGCTGCTCACCGTTGAGCAGGCGTTGTGGTATTCGCGGAGGAGTGAACCGAACTCGAGGTCCGTGCCCGCGGCTCCGAAGACGTAGAAATCGGGACGGACAAGAACAGCGGAACAGCCGTTGTTCCCGAACCAGTTCAGGTAGCTGCCGTTGACATCCGTGAATGAGCCGCTGATCTGTCCGGTGTCCGGGTCGATGACGACGACGTCGCCAGGGATGCCCTCGGATGACGGGTGGGTCTCCCGGTACCAGGAGCCGTGGCAGAGAAGTTTGAAGCCGTATCCGAAGATTTCGTCGAAGCGTCCGGATGCCGTCCCGGTCCGGACCTCGTCCTGGATGAAGAGACGACCGTTGGCCGGATAGGACGCGGGTGCGATGAACCCCGGGCCCAGCCCGGGGAATTTCAGTTTCTCGGGCTTCAGGTTGTTCCGGCGGTTTGCGATGTACTGCTCGTCCCGTTGCCGGGCTTTCTCCGGATCGCGCATGGTCTGGACCTTGCCGAGCTCGATGCCCTTGTGCACGACGGCCGCCACATGGGGTTCCCGCTCGCTTTGGTAGGTGTCAAGGATATTCTCCCCGGCCCGGCCCGCGAGCAAAAGCTCGAGTTTAAAGGCCAGATTCTGCGCGTCGCGGATACCGGAACACATCCCCTGGCCGAGGAACGGCGGCATCTGATGGGCCGCGTCTCCTGCCAGGACGATCCTTCCCTGCCGCCACGGGTGCGCGATCAGGGACCGGAAGGTGTACGTGGCCACACGGATGAGCTCCGCCTGGTCCGGGGACAGGTAGTCCTTGACGCGGTCCCAGACCCGTCCCGGGTCGCGCTCGGTCAGGAACGCCTCCTCGGAGTCGAGCATGAAGCTGAAGCGGTGGTGCTCAGGGCCGAGCGAAATGATGGACTGCGGCTGCCTTGGATCGCACACCTGGCGTGCGAGGGGCACGTCGACGTCACCGGTGAGCCGGAAGTCGCAGACCAGCCACGGCTCGGAAAACCCGAAGTCTTCCAACTCCGAGCCCATCCAGCCGCGGGTGAAGCCGTTTCCGCCGTCGCAGGCCACCACGTAGGACGCCCGCACGACGCCGTCCGGGACCTTCACCTCCACGCCGTCAGCGGATTCTTCATAACCCTCGACCGGGGCATCGAACCGCACGGTGACGTTCGGCATGGAACGGCACAGCCGGTCCAGTTCCTCTTCCAGGTCAGGCTGATACATCATGTACCATTCCGCCCACCCCGAGGCCCCCTTCAATGCGAACTCGTGCTCGATCAGCAGCTCGCCGGCGGCGTTGCGCCACTCGTAGTTCCGCTGGGCATTGATCTTGGGCAGCATTGCCTCAGCGATCCCCAACCGGGCGAAGGTCCGCATCGTCTCATCATCGAAAATGGCCGCCCGCGGCAGGTTATAGAGCCCCGCGTACCTTTCCAGCACCACAACCTTGTGGCCGGCCTGGCCCAGCAGCGCTGCCGTGGCCATGCCTACAGGGCCGTAACCCACTACGGCAACATCAAAAGTTTCCATCGTCATCCTCAGGTCTTCTAAATGGACCACTCCTGTGATCCTTGACACAATGCCAGCGTAGGATTCATTATTAGTGAAGTCAATGCATATTGGTGAATTGATTTACGGCCAAAGGAGATCGTTTTGAAAAAGATTGCCCTCGAAGAACACTTCGTCACCCCGGACCTTGTCGGATACGGAACCAGCACCAGCTCCATCGCCCAGCCCCAGGCCTGGGCGGATGCCTCCAGGCGCCTGCTCGACTTCACCGAAGAACGGCTTCCCGAGATGGACCTGCACGGAATCGACATGGAAGTCCTTTCCCTGAACTCCCCCGGCATCCAGGCCGAGACAGACCCCACCACAGCGATCGCCAAAACCAAGACCGTGAACGACTTCCTCGCCGGAATCATGACCGAACGGCCCACCCGCTTCTCCGGCTTCGCCGCCCTCCCCCTCCAGGACCCCCAGGCCGCAGCAAAAGAACTCGAACGCGCCGTCACCGAACTCGGCATGAAGGGCGCCCTCGTCAACGCCCACACCAACGGCATGTACCTGGATGACCCGAAGCTCCGCGTCGTCTGGGAGATGGCCGAAGGCCTCGACGTCCCGCTGTACCTGCACCCCGCCAACGGCGTGGACACCGCCCACGTCCTGAACGGACACCCCGAACTCGTCGGCCCCATGTGGAGCTGGGGCATCGACACCTCAACCCACGCCCTCCGCCTGATCTTCGGCGGCGTCTTCGACGACTTCCCCAACGCCAAACTCCTCCTGGGCCACATGGGCGAAGGACTCCCCTACGCCCTCTGGCGACTCGACTCCCGCTGGGACTTCCACAACCACCACGGCATCGAACTCGCCAAAGGCAAACCCTCCCAATACCTCCGCGACAACCTCTACATCACCACCAGCGGCGTCTGCTCACCCGCACCCCTGCTCTGCGCAATCCTCGCCATCGGCGCCGAACACATCCTCTTCGGAACCGACTACCCCTTCGAAACCATCGAAGAAGCCGCCAAATTCCTCGACAACGCCCCCATCAGCGAATCCGACCGCGAAAAAATCAGCTACCGCAACGCCGAAAAACTACTCCGCCTAGAAAACCAGCCAGCCGCCCTGCGGCGGCTGGCCCCAGCCTCACGCTAACTGGCCAGGGCCATCCGGCTGCACCAAGCAGGGTGCAGCCGGTGCTGGCCTTCCAACCAGAAGGGGACTCGACGCTAAGGTCCTCGTCGATGTCTCCTGGACGCACGACCTAAGAATTGCCCGACATCACCCTCCCCGCTAACTCCCATTCAGGAAGACGAGACCATGGCAACGAACGTTGACGCCGACACCCTCACCTCGGAAGTGCTGCAAAGCTTCTCCTCCACCCCGGACGAGAGGCTCAAGCAGATCCTGGGCAGCCTGACCACACACCTGCACGCCTTCGTACAAGACATAGCCCCTTCCATCCAGGAATGGGAACAGGCGATCGACTTCCTCACCAGGACCGGAAAGACCTGCACCGACGTCCGGCAGGAATTCATCCTCCTCTCCGACGTCCTCGGCGTCTCCATGCTCGTCGAGACGATCAACGGGCAGGAAACTCCCGAAGCGACAGACTCCACAGTCCTAGGACCCTTCCACATGGTCGAATCCCCCGCCCGTAAACTCGGCGACGACGTCTCCCCCGAAAGCGAAGGTCCTCGCTGCGTAGTCAGCGGCCGCATCATCTCCATCGACGGGACCCCCATTCCGAACGCCGAGATCGACATCTGGCAGGCGGACACCAAGGGCTTCTACGACGTCCAGCAGCCCGGCATCCAAAGCGTCGGCAACGGCCGGGCACTGCTGCACTCTGACCCGGAGGGCCGGTTCCACTTCCGCAGCGTAGTCCCCATGCACTACCCGATCCCAACAGACGGACCCGTCGGCGGACTGCTTAAGGCCACTGACCGGCACCCCTACCGCCCCGCCCACATCCACTTCCTCGTCACGGCCCCCGGTTACCGGGAACTGACCACCCACATCTTCATCGGCGGGTCCGAATACATCGACTCTGATGCCGTGTTCGCCGTCAAGGGGTCCCTGATCAAGGACTTCATCGAGAATCCGGATCCCGAGGACGCCGCACAATACGGAGTCCAAAGCCCCTTCCGGCACGGCCGCTTCGACATCGTCCTGCACCCCGAATCCTAGGAGAGCACCATGTCCACCCCGTTTTTCTATGAAGCCCTGCCGATGCGCGTCAGCTTCGGCGCCGGCTACCGGTCCAAGCTGGCCGACGAAGTAAACAAACTCGGCCTCAAAAGAGTCGTTGTCCTCGCCACCGACTTCCAGAAAGACCTCGCCCAAGAGATCTCCGACTCCCTGGGCGAGCTCAGCGTCGGCGTCTACGCCAAAGCAGAAATGCACGTCCCCATCGAAACCGCCCGGGACGCCCAGCGCTTCGCCACCGAAGCCGGCGCCGACGGCTGCATCGCCGTCGGCGGCGGCTCCACCACCGGCCTGGGCAAAGCCATCGCCCTTGAATACGGCACCCCGATCATCGCCCTACCCACCACCTACGCGGGTTCCGAAATGACGCCGGTCTGGGGCCTGACAGCCGACGGCGTAAAGAAAACCGGAAAGGACCCAAGGGTCCTGCCCACCAGCGTCATCTACGACCCGGAACTGACCCTCTCCCTGCCGGTCGGCATGTCCGTCACCAGCGGATTCAACGCGATCGCCCACGCCGTCGAGGCCCTCTACGCCCCCGACGGATCCCCGATCATCTCCCTGATGGCCGAAGAGGGCGTCCGCGCCCTCGTCGCCGCCCTGCCGAACATCGTCAAAGCCCCCCAAAACATCGAACACCGCAGCGACGCGCTCTACGGCGCCTGGCTGTGCGGGGCGACCCTGGGCGCCACAACCATGTCCCTGCACCACAAGCTCTGCCACACCCTGGGCGGCACGTTCAATCTCCCGCACGCCGAAACCCACACCGTCGTTCTCCCGTACGCCCTGGCATACAACGCCCCCGCGGTGCCCGGTGCCGTTGAAGCGCTCAGGCGGGCCACCGGAGCCGCAGACCCGGCCGCCTACTTGCGCGAACTCAGCCTCGAGCTCGGCGCCCCCGCCTCGCTGCGCGAACTCGGGCTGACCGAAGAGAATGTCGAAACGGCCGTCGATCTCGCAACCCGCAATCCCTACGCCAACCCTCGCGAAATCACGGGCGACAGCATCCGCCGCCTACTCACCGCGGCCCTGAACGGCGACCCCGTCACGTTCTAACTCATCACAATCACACCTGATGGCCAGCCGGGGGAAGCCCACGGCGTGCCCCGCTGCCTTTCCCGCCTGAAACACCACGAAGGAGCCCTACACATTGGCGCAGACGATCGGCCCTGACCACGCCCTCATCCGGGGCCTCGAAGACCAGCGGCATGCAGCGGTCCTTAACCAGGACTTCGACATTCTCACGAGCCTTTGCCACGCCGAACTGGTCTACGGCCACACAGGTGGAAACCGCGATTCGCTGGACTCGTACCTGAACAAGCTCCGCACAGGCACCCTCCGCTACCACCGCATCGATCACCCCGTGGACAACATTGTGCTGGTCGGAGACACCGCCCTTGTCTTTGGACAGATGAACGCCCACCTCACCGTCGATGGCAGCAATAGAATCCTCAACAACAGCACCCTCGCGGTGTGGACCAAAGACGGCGGCGACTGGAAATTTACCGCCTACCAGCCGACACCGATGGCATCCTCGGATTGAGCTGAGCCATGCACGGCGGCTGACAGTGGCCGCAAACACCCAATGAGGAGTCACAACCAGGCGTCACTCCCCCGACGGAAGGCAAATTGACAGTGTCTACTGAAACGACGAGCGACATCAGCGACGAAGAAACTCCAGAACGCTCGCGGGACTATGAGCTAACCGCTTCACCCTGGATTGGACTCCACTATAAGTACGAACACGGCCAACTCGTCGTCAACACCTGGCAATCCCCGCACCGGGGTGTGGCCGGCGGCCACACTGAACAAGCAAAGGAATAGAAATGACCGAAGAACTACGCGCGCGGATGGACCGATTCGTTGAATTCATCAACTCAGCCGATGAAAAAATAGGCCAGGAGATCGTTGCCCCCTCGGCGATCTTCCATGTGCCCTTCCTGCCCGAACCGGTGCAAGGCCCTACAGGCTACCTCGACATCATCGACGTGATGAGGCAGGCATTCCCTGACGTTCAGTGGTCACTCGAAGAGGCCATCATTGAAGGGAACGCGGTAGCGGCGCGATTCGCCCTGCGGGGTACCCACGAAGGGGACTTTCTCGGCGTACCCGGCACGGGCAAGTCGATCCAAACACAGGCCATGAATATCTATCGCTTCCAAAACGGCCAGATCATCGAGGAACACGGACTCCCTGACCTGTTCGGACTGATGATACAGATCGGCGCAATCGACATACCGGGCGGTGACCGCGGCTGAACTACAAGTCAGCACGCCTCATGCCTCGGGCTTGAGCCCCTGGATTCTGGACGATGTGTCGTGCTCCCGCGTGACAGCGGCGGGTGCCGCCACCGCACGGCGGCGTTCTCGGACGAAGCGCACCTCTCGTCTAGCGGCCCCTGGAGCAACAGCAGTCTGGGCAACTGCAAAGTACACAGCTGTCGGCACGACCGCAAGCGTGAGGACAAAGGCTTTCCTCGATCGGCGCGTCGAACTGCGCATGAATCAACACCACTTTCAGTCGGTGTTGCGACGTTGGTGAGAGACCGCCGTGCGCACAATGTACACACCCCCTTTGGCCGGACAAACACGCGATGAGCGGACTCTGCCTGGTTCGCAGACAGCACTATCTGAGGAAGTACCTCGAAGAAAATTCGGCTTGGTCATGTCGTCACCACAATTCTTGGCCATGAATGAGTGACGGCCAACAGCAGGCCACCTGAAACAAGAAGGGACGACCCAGAACCCTAGATTCCAGCAGGCGGAGGGCCCAGAGGCCAGGACCCCGACCCCGCCACCCACACAACCGAATAGGCGACCGCAGCGCCGGGCATAGGCCGCGGACAGCGTCAGAGGGACCCGCTGAGGGGCAATCTCCACACATTAAAGCAAAAACCCCTCTGACGAGGGGTTATGCGTGCCCGAGGTGGGACTCGAACTGCATTCCAGCCCTTGCAATCGCTGGGAAATCCCGAAAACATCCCCAATCCAAGCGAGTCCGGTACCGGTACGGCCGGGTCCGAAGGCAAATGTGTGCACAATGTGCACACCCCTTTTGTCCACTTCTTTGCCCCATGCAGCCGACCAGCCCGTTGATCCAGAACAGCTCCGCGCGTTCTCTCCCCTCGCCCTCCCCCGGGCCGCTGGTTCGCTACGAAACGCTATCCCCGAATGGCGACCGCGCTAAGGCAACACGAGGATGAGCCGGCTTAGGCCAGAACGACAAAACGTCCAATATCGGCGCTTTGGGGCGGGCCCGGGAGGAGCGAAAACCCTGTTAGGGCCGGTGTCCGCGCCCTGGCCTCCCCGGCGGATCAGCCTGCCTTCGGCAAGCCGCGCAGACCCCCAGACTCCTGTACGAAGTCGTGCACCCAGGCCCGGAGGGTAGTGGGCACCACGCCGTAGCGAGCGGGCAGGTCGCCCATGTCGAGCCTTGAATCGTAGGTCTCGAGCAGCGCGAGGAAGCCGCTCAGCAAATCCGGCATACCGGCAATCGGCTGTCCCGGGGGAACCGTTTGCACCGGAATCCGATGCCCCAGCTCGAGTTCGAATGCCGTGACCACATCATGCCAGGAGACGGGTTCGGGACCGCCGATGACCAGCAGTTGGCCATCCCGCTCCGGATGCTCCACTGCGCCGAGCACGTACTGGGCCGCGTCGCGCATTGCCACTAAGGAGTGCTGCCGCTTGCCCTCACCCACGAGAGTGACCGGCTGACCTTCGAGAGCCGGCACACCAACCACCAGGACTGGCATCTTATCCATGAAGAGGTTGGGCTGGATTATCGTCCAGGACATCCCGCTGTTGCGTACCAGCTCCTCTGTCTGTCCTTTGGCGGCCATAAAGGGATTGAGGCTTTCGGGGCTGGCGCCGAGGTTAGAGACAAAGATGAAGCGGTGGACGCCAGCATTGCTGGCGGCCTGAATAAGGTTCCTGTTGCCGAACCGATCGACGGAATCTACAGTATCCTCGCCGCCACGTGCAGAGGAGTTGGCGGTGGTCACGACTGTGTCGACGTCAGCACATGCCGCTGCGAGCGAGGCGGGGTCTTTGAGATCACCCACCATCGGTTCGGCGCCCGCCCCCACGAGAGCTTCGTAGGCCGACCCTTCGCGCACCAGGATGCGCACTTGGAACCCTTTATTGATCAACGACGAAGCGATGAGACCCCCCAACTGACCGGTGGCCCCCACGACAAGAATCATGATGTTTCCTTTACTCGGGGTTTTTGAGCGCTGCCCAGCACCCGGCTAACTGCTGCATTGACGTCGCCGCTGATATCCTCCACCGGCTCAAGGTAGAACCGGGCCGAGGAAATGGCCCCTGCAGTGACGCCGAAGATGACCACCCCCCGCATCAGGAACGCAGCCCCATCGGTACGTGTCCCGGACATCTCCCACTCGGTCCAAAGGGTGTCGCCGCGACCGGCCGTGCTGTCCACTCGTGCGCGAATGTCGGGAACCCGGGAAAAAATCTCTGTCCAGTTTCGGCGCACCTGATCTCGTCCGCGAAAACCCCGCTGGGGGTGGGCAGGGGTCTCATTAAGGTAATCGTCGGCGAAGCAGGCCACTATATCGTCCAGCTTGTGGGTGTTTACTGCGGTGAGCAATCGTTGCAGTACTTGCCCGCCGGAATCTGCATTGCCCATCATTCCAACTCCTCGAATGATTCTGATACAGTCATCTGTATCTGATACTCCAGCATGGAACGAATAGTGGGAAACGTCAAGAGTAAGCGCCGCTATGACTCCAGCGGCCGATTGGAACAGGCCCGGCGGAACCGGGAAGTCATCCTCCAGGCTGGTGAGCGGCAGTTTGGTGAGCGCGGGTATGCCGGTGCGACCTTGGCCGCCATTGCCGCCGAGGCCGGCGTCTCGGTCGAGACGGTCTATAAAGCGTTTGGCGGTAAGGCGGGCCTCGTCCGCGCCCTCTACGAGCGGGGGCTGGCCGGCGCCGGACCGGTCCCTGCCTACGAGCGCTCTGACGCAATGCGCGAACGCGAGAGCGAGCCGAGGACGGTCATGCGGGAGTGGGGGCTCCTGACTGCCGAGGTGGCTTCGTTGGTGACGCCGATCCGGCTGTTGATGCGTTCTGCCGCAGTCAACGATCAGGAGATGGCAAGGCTGCTCGATGACATAGACAGTGAGCGCCTTAAACGGATGCGCCACCACGCCCGGTATCTGAAGGACCGCGGTTACCTCCGTGAGGGCGTCTCCTTGGGTGATGCGACCGACATACTATGGGTCTGCAGCTCGGCCGAGCTCTACGAACTGCTCGTGTTGAAGCGGGGCTGGGCTCTGCCACGATTCGCCCAGCACGTCACCCAATTCATGATCGTCTCCCTGCTTCCCGAGGGGCACCAATAAAGAGTCCCTGCTCCGGCCGTCCAATAACGCCCGGGGACCGAGGACGCCCACCTCGCCAAGCGTGGGTGAGACCTGGCAATTGAGTCTTGATCGTGACCGGCAAGGCGTATACGGCCGCTCCTGCGCGGGGTAAATTCGATGCAGGAAACGCTACTTCCCGACCCTAACCCTAGGAATGAACCCCTCCCGGCTTTGTGCGCGGCCGGGAGGCAACGCTGCTGTTGCCTCGCGGCAGCCCTCCATGCACCCTGAGGAAAGAGCCTGCCATGGCCACCTCGCATTTTCAGCAGTTCC
>NZ_JBFBEY010000043.1:0-21109 GCF_040683875.1 Arthrobacter sp. NPDC093128 | reverse complement strand
AGGGCCGGATCGTCGACGACGGCGGGGTTGATCTCCGTGACCTCGCCGGTCACCGGGGAGTACAAATCCGAAACGGACTTGGTGGACTCCACCTCGCCGCAGGTCTCCCCCGCGGTCACCGCAGCCCCGACCTCGGGCAGGTCCACGTACACGATGTCGCCCAGGGCATCCGCAGCAACCGCGGAGATCCCGATCCCCACAGTCCCAGCCCCATCCGAGGCAACCCACTCATGCTCAGCCGAATACTTCAGTTCAGCAACTACTTTGCTCATCTTTTCAATCCTTAGAGTTTGTGTTTGGTTTCGACAGGTTCAACCACCGGCAGGCGGCTCATCCTCCAGCACCTTTGGCTTTCGAAAGCGCTGGTTCCGGTGCACGTCCCGTCGGGGTCCGGCATCCGGCAGCGTGCGTCTAAGCGAGGAATGAGCGAGCACGCAGAGGATGCCGGCCCCGACGGGACCCGCTGGCTATTTTTGGCGCTTGTAGAAAGGCAGTGCGACAACTTCGAAGGGCTCCGGCTTCCCGCGCAGGTCGACGTCGACGATTGTGCCAACTTCGGCGTACTCGACGTCGACATAAGCCAGGGCGACCGGGTACCCCAGCGTCGGACTCGGCTGGCCCGAGGTCACTTCGCCGATGAGCATGCCGTCCTTCAGGACGGGGTAGTGTGCCCGTGCGGCCCGGCGGCCCGTGCCTTTGAGCCCGACCAGCTTCTGGCCGACGGTGGTTCCGACGCCGGCAGCCTTGATGGCCGTCAGTGCTTCCCTGCCGACGAAGTTGCTTTCCTTGGCGAGGGAGACAACCGGGCCCAGGCCTGCGGCGTAGGCGTTGACGTAGCGGGAGAGCTCGTTGCCGTAGAGCGGCATGCCGGCTTCCAGGCGAAGGGAGTCGCGGGCGGCAAGGCCGGCGGGGATGAGTCCATGGCTTGCGCCGACTTCCAGCAGCGCTTCCCAGAGCCCTGCCGCATCCACGTTCGGGATGTAGATCTCGAATCCGTCCTCGCCGGTGTAGCCGGTGCGGGCCAGGAGCAGGTCCTGCACAGCGCCGTTGACGGTGATGCCTACCTCAAGGGCCGCGTAGTACTTCAGGTCAGTGACCAGTGCGTGCTGCCCGGCCGGGACGAGGGACAAGAGGATGGCCTCCGCGTTGGGGCCCTGCACAGCGATCAGCGAGGTCTCGGCGGAGACGTCCTCAACGACGACGTCGAAGTCGCCGTCTTGGGCAGAACCAGCCCGCTCGGTCAGTGCCGCCGCCACAACTTTGGCGTTGCCCGCATTGGGGACCACAAGGAACTTGTCCTCAGCGCGGCGGTACGAAATGAGGTCGTCGATGATGCCGCCGTCGGCATTGCAGATCAGCGAGTACTTGGCCTTGCCAACAGCAATCGCCGATAGCTTGCCGACCAGTGCGTAGTCAAGGAACGCTGCAGCGTCCGGACCGCTGACCCAGACTTCGCCCATGTGGGAGAGGTCGAACAGGCCAGCAGCGTTGCGGACGGCATGGTGCTCGGCCAGTTCCGATTCGTACTTCAGGGGCATCTGCCAGCCGCCGAAGTCCGTGAAGGAAGCGCCGGCCTTCTTGTGCTGCTCGTAGAGAGCGGTGTAATTCTCAGACATGGGAGGCTTCCTTAGATTTCGAAGTCTTCGATGGGCGGGCAGGAGCACACGAGGTTGCGGTCGCCGGCAGCGCCGTCAACGCGGCCCACCGGAGGGAAGTACTTGTCCTGCTTCAGATGGTGGACCGGGAAGGCGGCCTGCTCACGCGGGTACGCCCGTTCCCAATCAGAACTCACGACGGCGGCAGCCGTGTGCGGCGCGTTGCGCAGCGGCGAGTTCTCCACAGTGAAATCGCCGTCAGCGACTTGCTCGATCTCGGCACGGATGGTGATCATGGCCTCGATAAAGCGGTCGATCTCCGCCAGATCCTCGGACTCGGTGGGCTCCACCATCAGGGTGCCGGCCACCGGGAAGGCCAGGGTGGGGGCATGGAAGCCGAAGTCGATCAGGCGCTTGGCCACGTCCTCGGCGGTAACACCCGTGCGAGCCGTCAATTCGCGGAGGTCCAGGATGCACTCGTGCGCCACAAGGCCGCCTTCGCCGGTGTACAGGACGGGGAAGTGCTCATCCAACCGTGAGGCTACATAATTGGCTGCGAGCAGCGCGGACTTGGTGGCTTCGGTCAGTCCCTGGCCGCCCATCAACTTCACGTAGGCCCACGAAATCGGCAGCACACCCGCAGAACCGTACCGCGACGCCGAGATTGCAACACCCGTCCCTGTCGAAGAAACGCTGTTGGCATCACCGGGCATGAACGGGGCCAGGTGCGCCTTGGCTGCGACCGGGCCCACGCCCGGGCCGCCGCCGCCGTGCGGGATGCAGAAGGTCTTGTGCAGGTTCAGGTGGGACACGTCGCCGCCGAACTTGCCGGGCTGGGCCAGGCCGACGAGCGCGTTGAGGTTGGCGCCGTCCACATACACCTGTCCGCCGGCTGCGTGGATGGCGTCGCAGACTTCCCTGACGTCGGCGTCGTACACGCCGTGGGTGGACGGGTAGGTGATCATGATCGCGGACAGTGCGTCCTTGTGCAGCTCGATCTTGGCGTTCAGGTCCGCGTGGTCGATGGTGCCGTCGGCGGCCGTGGACACCACAACAACCTTCATGCCGGCCAGGACGGCCGAGGCCGCGTTGGTGCCGTGCGCCGACGCCGGGATCAGGCAGATGTCGCGATGGGAGTCGCCGCGGGACAGGTGGTAGCCGCGGATGGCCAGCAGGCCGGCAAGCTCGCCCTGGGAGCCGGCGTTGGGCTGGATGGACACCTGGTCGTAGCCGGTGATCTCGGTCAGGTCAGCTTCCAGACCTTCAATCAATTCGCGCCAGCCCGCTGTTTGGGACTCCGGCGCGAACGGGTGGATCGAGGCGAACTCCGGCCAGGAAATGGCTTCCATCTCGGCCGTGGCGTTCAGCTTCATGGTGCACGAGCCCAGCGGGATCATGGTCCGGTCCAGCGCGAGGTCACGGTCGGACAGCTTGCGGATGTAGCGCAACAGCTGCGTTTCGGAACGGTGCGTGTTGAAGACCGGGTGCTGCAGGAAATCGGTCGTGCGGACAACGGAGGCAGGCAGTTCGAACCGGGACGCGGCGCCCACCGGACCGGCGCCGAAGGCGACGGCAACCTCAGAGAGGACCTCCGGCGTCGTCGTCTCGTCAATGGAAACCCCGACGGTGTCGGCATCGATGACGCGCAGGTTGATGCCGCGCGCTTCGGCGGCGGTGATGACCTTGCCTGCCTTCCCGGGGACGCGGACGGTGAGGGTGTCGAAGAAGGAGTCGGAAACGAGCTCTCGGCCGGCCGTCTTGAGCGCGGTGGCGAGGGTACGGGCGTGGCCATGGACCGTTTCGGCGATCGCCTTCAGGCCTTCGGGGCCGTGGTAGACGGCGTACATCGAGGAGACAATGGCCAGCAGCGCCTGTGCCGTGCAGATGTTGGACGTGGCCTTCTCGCGGCGGATGTGCTGCTCACGGGTCTGCAGGGCAAGCCGGTAGGCGGGCACTCCCGCGTTGTCCTTGGAGACGCCGACGATGCGGCCGGGAAGCGTGCGCTCCATGCCTTCCCGGACAGCCATGTACGCGGCGTGCGGGCCGCCGAAGAACAGCGGCACGCCCAGGCGCTGCGCTGTTCCGACGGCGATATCGGCACCCTGCTCCCCCGGAGGCGTGATGAGGGTCAGGGCCAGGAGATCGGCGGCGACGGTAATGAGCGCACCGCGGCCCTTGGCTTCTGCAATGACAGCCGACTGGTCCCAGACGCGGCCCGAGACGCCGGGCTGCTGCAGGACGAGGCCGTTGATGACGCCGTCGGGCAGTCCCGTGGAGAGGTCGGCGATCTCGACCTCGAAGCCAAGTGCCTCAGCACGGCCCCTAACGATCGCGATGGTCTGCGGGAGGCAGTCGGCATCCAGCACGGTCTTGCCGTCGCGGGCTTCCTTGTTCTTGTTGGCGCGGCGCATCAGCAGCACGGCCTCGGCAACTGCCGTGGCCTCGTCCAGCAGGGACGCGTTGGCCACGGGTAGGGCCGTCAGGTCCTGCACCATGGTCTGGAAGTTCAGGAGGGCTTCGAGCCGGCCCTGGGAAATCTCCGGCTGGTAAGGGGTGTAGGCCGTGTACCAGGCCGGGGCTTCGAGGATGTTGCGGCGGATGACCGGCGGCGTGAGGGTGCCGTAGTAGCCCTGGCCGATCATCTGCACTGCAGTCTTGTTCTTGGACGCGAGCCGGCGAAGCTCGGCCAGGACCTCGACCTCGCTGAGCGCCGCCGAGCCGCCCGGCAACGTCAGCGCAGACTCCTGACGGATGGAATCGGGGACCGCGACGTCCACCAGGCCGTCAATAGAGTCGTAGCCGATGGCCTTGAGCATGGTGTCAACGTCGGCCTGGCGCCGGGCGCCGATGTGCCGGTCCGCGAAGGCGGTGGGGGTTGATTGAACAGTCAAGAGGAACTCCATGATTCAGGCGCCCTGTGAGCGCCGCGATGATGTGGGTTCCTCCCCGCTCTGTATGGGACCTGAGAGATTCCGCAGAACTTGTTCTCACATTGTTCCGCTTGCACCGTCGGTGAGCCCGGTTACCCGGACTGCTTTCCAGAGTTGCCTCGCCGCGGCGGTACATGGGCCTGAGAGATTCCTGGGGAGGATTTGCTCCTACGGCGCCTGACTGGATGTACCGGCAGGACTCTCCCGCCGCAGATCAAAAGCGTGTGCGCCACTCGGAAGTGACGCGGTTCACAGAGTAGCGGGTTCTTTCGGCCCGCGCAAGAGGACCGCCATCTAGTTGTGCATGGCCTCATGGATTTGAAGCGCAAACCAAAGCTGGGCCAACGTGGACGTTTCGGTCATGTCCAGGCCCGTCAACTCGCTGATTTTCCGGATGCGGTAGATGACGGTTTGCCGGTGCGCGAACAGTGCCGCCGCGGTCTTTTGCCACGATCTCTGGGTGTCCAGGTACGTCCTCAACGTCACGATGAGGTCACCTTCCTGGCTCTGTTCGTACGCGAAGATCGGGCCCAGCAGCCGTTCCACCAGCGCGGTCCCTTCCTCGAAGCTCGTGAGCCCCAGCCAGGAGGGACCTTCCGCGTACCGGGACAGCTTCAGGGCGTTGCCCTTGGCCGCACCGAGTGCCCACAGCGACTCCTGCAACGCACGCTGGATGCCGGGCGCAGAGGCCGGCGAGCTGATGCCGATCCGGACCCCGGGACCAGTGCAGTGGACCAGAATATCGTCGGTCACCGCCGCGGACACCGCCACATGAAGAGTGTTGAAGCGCCGCAGGCAAGCGGCTGGGAAGCCGTGGCGCCACAGTTCGACGTGGACGTCCGCCAGCCGCTCGCCGTCGTCGGCCGCTATCGAAACCATCAGGAAATCGTTCGCCGGAACACCAAAGGCCGTGAGCCGGCTTTCCAGTTCCGCCGTTCCCAGGCGGCCGTCCACCGCCTGCAGCAGGAATTCGCTCGCCAGGCGGTGCAGGCCTTCCAGGGACAGGACTTTTCGCGAAAGTTCCAGACCCAGCACCGTTGCCGCATGCAGCAGCACGACGGCGTCCGGGTGCGGTTCGCCGTTGGGGAGCACCACCAGGAGCGCATTGGCGTGCGTGGGGATATCCATCATCAACACATGCCTGTCGCGAAGCCGATGCCACTGGAACTTCTTCCCGGCCAGGGATATTCGCCCGGTCAGCCGGGCCAATTCCGCCTGCAGGAAGTCCGGCAGCGGCTGGCCGTCCGGATGCCACGGATGAAGGCAGCGCCTGTCCACGACGAACAGCTCTGCATCGAGTTCAGCCGCGAGGCCCACAAGGAGGCCTTGCATGTGGTCTTCGGATGCTCCGGCGGTGCGGAGCAGGTCGTAGATCCGGGCGGTCTGTCGCAGCCGCCGCGATTCCTCCAGCAGGGAGGATTCAGCCACCGTTCGCGCGATGGCGATGAACGGCAGCGGGTAGGGCACGTTGATCAGCGGCAGCGGCAGCCGCTCACAAGCGGCGAGGAACTCCGGCACCAGCTCCGGCGCGTGCATCTTCTCTCCGATGGCGAGGGCACTGGCGCCCGCATCCACCAGCGCTTCGGCGAGCGCAACCTGCCCGGCAGCATCGGCCGGGATGGAGAGTCCGTTGGTCATCATCAGCTCGCCGCCGGTGACCCATTCCCACAGCCTCGGCAAGTCGGACGTGTGGGCCCACGTGATCCGGTTGCCACTGCCTGCGGACCCCGCCAGCAGCGTGAGTCCCAGCTGGGGTTCCGCCACGAGCTCGGCCACTGTAATCGCCATGGAATTGCGCTCCCAGATCCTTGGTTTCCGGCCCTGCTACAGGCTTATAGACATATGTATAAGAGCCTCGGCCATTTGTAGTCAATCTACCGCTATACGCCGTGACGCGCGTCACCAAGAATTGGATTACTTACTTCCCGTTCAACCTTCCCGCTCAACGGCGAGCAACCAACACCTCCCCCGAACCGCCGCCGGCGTCACCGCCCGGCAGCACAGCAACCGAAGGATCCAGGCATGACAACGCACAAGCCCATCGGCCCCGTCGACGCAACAAAAGTGCCCCGGTATGCAGGCCTCGGCACGTTCGCCAGGCTTCCCCAGATCGACCGCGTTCCGGACTACGACATTGCGATCGTCGGTGTACCGTTCGACGGCGGGACCTCCTTCCGGCCCGGCGCCCGTTTCGGTCCCGCCGCAGTCCGCGAAGCCTCCCGCCTCCTTCGCCCCGGCTACCACCCCGAACTCGACGTCGAGCCGGTCTACGAAGTCCAGGTTGTAGACGCCGGCGACATCGCCTGCACCCCCTACGACATCACACGGGCGGTCCGCGAAATCGAAGAACAGGCGCTGCCCCTGATCAGCGAAGACAAGAAGCTCATTTCCATCGGTGGCGACCACACCATTGCCCTCCCGATGCTGCGGGCATTGAACACGGTCCACGGACCGGTGGCTTTGCTGCACTTCGACGCCCACCTGGACACGTGGGACACCTACTTCGACCAGCCGGTCACCCACGGGACCATCTTCCGCCGGGCATTCGAGGAAGGGCTCCTGGTGGAAGACAAGTCCATGCACGTCGGCATCCGCGGGCCGGTCTACGACCGCAACGACTTCCTCCGCGACCACGAGTTCGGCTTCCAGATCATCCGCTGCTCGGACTTGGACGTCATCGGCGTCCCGGCAGCCATCCAACAGGTCAGGGAGAGGCTCGGCGACACCCCCGTCTACGTCTCCATCGACATCGACGTCCTGGACCCGGCCTACGCACCGGGCACCGGCACCCCCGAGATGGGCGGGCTCCACTCCCGCGAACTCCTTGCCCTTCTCCGCGGGCTGAACGGCATCAACATCGTGGGTGCCGACGTCGTCGAGGTCGCTCCGGCCTACGACCATGCAGACATCACCACAGTCGCCGCCGCCACCCTCGTCTTCGACCTGCTCGCCCTCATGGTGAACCGCAGCAAGGCCGAATCGAACACCGTCCGTGAACTGCAAGCAGCATCCTGGAACGCATCATGAGCACTCGAACAACTCCCGTCGCCTCGGCCGAGGTACCCCGGCTCGAGGACAAGACCATCCAGCCCATCCCGGCGGACGAACGCCACGGGAAAGCCCGGGACCTCTTCACCATCTGGTTCGGTTCCAACATCATGATCATGACCATCGTGACCGGCGGCCTCGCCACCACGGTGTTCGGCCTCCACTTTGTGCCCGCGATCGTGGGGATCATCATTGGGAACGTCATCGGTGGCATCTTCATGGCCCTGCATTCCGCCCAAGGCCCGCAACTGGGCGTGGCGCAGATGATCCAGACCCGCGGCCAGTTCGGTTCGTACGGGGCGCTGCTGATCGTTGTCATTGTGGTGATCATGTACGTCGGGTTTTTCGCGGCGAACCTCGTCTTCGGCGGCGAAGCAATGGCCGCAGTCAACCCGGGCATCAGTGTTGACGCAGGCATCATCATCATCGGCGTCGTCAGCGTGATTGCCACGATTTTCGGCTACCGGCTCATTCACGCCTATGCACGCATCCTGAGCGTCGTGGCCGGTGTAGCGCTGCTCCTGGCCTTCGCCTGGATCCTGTTCGTCCAGGGACTGCCGGCCAGCTTCCTGGACCAGGGGAACTTCAACTGGGTGGGCTTCATGGGCACCATCTCCGTATCCGCCCTGTGGCAGCTCGCCTACGCACCCTACGTCTCGGACTACTCCCGCTACATGCCGCAGGGCACCGGCTCGGCCCCGGCCTTCTGGGCGTCCTACTCAGGCTGCGTCCTGGGCACCTTGTTCCCCATGATCCTAGGCGCCCTGGTGGGGACCCTCGCCGCGACATTGAGCAACGACGCCGGCAATGTCGAAATCGTCGGCAGCCTGGGAGCGTTTCTCCAGCCCTGGACCATGATTGTCATCGGAATCTTCTGCCTCGGGGTTGCGGCGTCGAACGCCATGAATCTTTACTGCGGCGTTCTGTGCAGCCTCACCATTGGCCAGACGTTCAAGCCGAACTGGTTGCCCCACGCCAAGACCCGAAGCGTTGCGGCCCTGATCCTCTTCACACTCGCCGTCCTGATCGCACTGTTCGCCCGCGACAACTTCATCCTCTTCTACACGAACTTCCTCTCCTTCCTGATGTACGTGCTGGTTCCCTGGACGGCCATCAACCTGGTGGACTACTACCTTCTCCGGCACGGCGATTACAGGGTGGAAGACTTCTTCAAGCGCGACGGCGGAGTGTACGGACGGTTCAATTGGGTCGCCATCGGCTCCTACATAGCAGGCGCCCTGATTCAGGTGCCGTTCTCCGCAACGGCGATCTACACGGGCCCACTGGCCGCGGCGATGGGCGGCGTGGACATCTCCTGGATCGTCGGACTGGCGGTTGTTGCCCCGCTGTACTACTTCGCGGCCCGCCTGTTCCGAAAGAACCCGGATGCCGCCCCCTTTCAGACCCCCGCATTCGCAACTGAACTGAGTTGACGCGCCGCGGGCCAACGCCCCCGGACCCCCACACACACACGGGCTTACCCCCGAACCCCACAAACACCCCCGGCGCCGCGACCGGCGCAGAAAGCAAAGGCGAAACACCATGACACTCACCCACACCGAACAGTTCACTGTCCGACGCTCCCCCGCAGATCACGGCCCCGAGGATCACAGCCCTGCAGGCGTACTTCCGCTCCCTCTGCCGCCCGGCGGGCATTTCATTGGCGGATCGTTTGTCCCAGGGTCCTCCGCCCAACTCATCGACGTCGTCGACCCCACCACTGAGCGGGTCATCGCGTCCGTACAGGCCGGCACAGCTGCCGATGTCGATGTTGCTGTTGACGCCGCCGTGGCGGCCCAGAAGTCCTGGGGCGCCACCACCCCGAAGGAACGCTCCGAGGTCCTGAACCTGATCGCCAACATCATCGAAGCCAACCGGGAAGCCTTCGAACTCATCGAGTCAGCCAACACGGGCAAACCGCGAACCGTCGCGGAGGACGACGTCTCGAGCACCATTGATACGTTCCGCTTCATGGCCGGAGCTTCCCGCACGCTGACGTCCATGGCCGGCGGTGACTACACAACCGGGCACACCTCGGTCATCCTCCGGGAACCCGTGGGCGTCGTCGGCGTCATCACCCCGTGGAACTACCCGCTGCTGATGGCCGCCTGGAAGATCGCGCCCATCCTGGCTGCAGGAAACAGCATTGTCCTGAAGCCTTCCGAGCAGACACCGCTGTCCACCCTGAAGCTCGCGGAACTCCTGGCCGGACGCATTCCCGACGGAATTCTCAACGTCGTGACCGGGCAAGGCCGGACCGTGGGGCAGCGTCTCGCCGAGCATCCTGACGTTGCCCTCGTTGCCTTGACAGGCAGCGTCGTCAGCGGGCAGGCCGTTGCGGAGACCGCGGCCAGGTCGGTCAAACGCGTCCATCTGGAGCTCGGCGGCAAGGCTCCGGTTGTTGTGTTTCCTGACGCTGACCTCCGTGCGGCCGCGGCCGGGGTGCGCAATGCCGGGTTCTGGAATGCCGGCCAGGACTGCGGCGCGGCCTGCCGCGTCCTCGTGCACGAGTCAGTGGCCGCGGAGTTCACCGAGCACCTGGTGCGCGAAGTCAGCACGCTGGTGGTAGGAGCCCCGCAGGCGGGCGACGACGTGGAAATCGGTCCCATGATTTCACAGCCGCACTTCGAACGCGTGCAGGAAGCCCTGGCCGAGGCCAAGGCTGCCGGACTGAACATGGCCATCGGGGGTTCTGCCCTGGAAGGCCCCGGCTACTTCATCGAGCCCACGGTCATCAGCAACGTGCCTACCGGGGCACACATTGCCACCCACGAAATCTTCGGCCCCGTCGTCACGGTCGAGACCTTCAGTTCCACTGAAGAGGCCGTCACCCGGGCAAACGAAAGCCCCTATGGCCTGTCCGCCTCCGTGTGGACCCGGGACTCGAGCCTGTCGCTGAAGGTTCCAAAGCAGCTCGATTTCGGCACCGTCTGGGTCAATTCGCACCTGGTGCTGGCCTGCGAGGTACCGTGGGGTGGTTTCAAGGGATCCGGTTACGGCCGCGACCTCTCGCTCTACGCACTGGACGACTACTCGCGCACCAAGCACGTCATGATCAACCACAGCGCGTGAGCGCCCGGACGAGCATCGGAGATCAGCTATGACCACCACGAACGTTTCACGCGATGCTTCCTCGGCACGCGCGGCCACTCCCGCCGCTCCCTTCGGGACGGAGGTCACGTGGACCAACTGGGGCGGAAACCAGAGCGCCACCCCAGCCTTCACCGTCCGGCCGCGGACTGAACAGGAAGCGCTCGACGCCGTTCGTTTCGCCATCCGCGAAGGTCTCCCGGTGCGCGCGGTCGGTTCAGGACATTCATCCTCCCCGCTGGTCCAGACGGGCGGTGTCCTGATGGACATGTCGGCGCTCTCGGCCATCACCGGTACAGACAAGGACCGGCGGCGGGCCAGGGCCCTGGCGGGTACCACCATCAGCGCCTTCGGCGACCCCCTGTGGGAGCAGGGGCTGGCACTGGGCAACCAGGGCGACATCGATAAGCAGCAGATTGCCGGGGCGCTGGCGACCAGCACCCATGGCTCCGGAACGGAACTGGGTAGCTTCTCCTCCAACCTGCGCTGGGTGAAGCTGATCAACGGCTACGGCGAAATCGTCGAAATCGGCGAAGGGCAGCTCCGCGAACTCAGGGCCGCCCAGGTCGCCCTGGGTACGCTCGGGATCTTCCTGGAAGTCGAACTGGCGGTCGAGGACAGCTACTACCTGCAGGAACAGATCACCTATCCCACGTGGGCCGAGACTGCGGCCAGTTGGCAGTCCGACCTCAACGCGAACCGTCATTACTCGTTCCTCTGGTGCCCGGACGACGATTCCTGCGAACTTCTGGATCTTCCGGGTTCGCCGGGCCAGAGCATGGCGGACCGCAGCTACACCAAGCGATACAACGTTGCGCAGATTCAGGATGAGAGTGAAATTTCAGGTACGGAAGGCGCCCGGCTGGATCGTTCGTACCGGATCTATCCCGGCGGCTTCACCACGCAGTTCCACGAACTCGAGTACTTCGTACGCCGCGAGGATGGCCTGGCCGCCGTGGAAGCCATCCAGGACCTGATCCGCACGAGGCACCCGGACCAGAAATACCCTGTCGAGGTCCGCTGGGTGAAGGCCGACGACGCCTACATGTCACAGTTCCAAGGGCGCGACAGCACCGTCATCACCCTGACCACCAGGCCCGGAACCGACTACTGGCCCTTCTTCCGTGAGGCTGACGCGCTGCTACAGGAATTCGAGCCGCGTGCGCACTGGGGCAAGATCCACTTCATGACCAGGAACCGCCTGGAACGTCTCTACCCGGAACTTGACACCTTCATCCAAATCCGCCGCGAGTTCGACCCCCGCGGAATCTTCCTCAACGACCACACCCGTGCCCTTGTAGGCTAAATCAGCACTCCCCGTGTATGCCCCCGAGCCGTGCTCGGGGGCATACCTACGGGCCGTCGATCTAACGTGGGACTGTGCACCCAGCCGCCGGCCGTCTTTGGCTCACCGCGTCTGCGGAACCTGTGTCCAGGGTGCGCCCGGGTCGGCTTCTTCGGCGGCAGCGGCGGTGATGGATTCGGCCAGGCTCGTGTCGTTGCGCGAGATGACGTAGTGCACCGCGGCCGCCCCGATTGCTCCGATGAACCAGGAGAACGCCGAGAAGGCGCCGAATACGGGAACCAGGGCGAAGACCACCGCCGGTACGGCCGAGACGAGAAACGAGATGACCGCTTTCCGGTTCCAGCCTCCTGTATACGTGTAGTACCCCTGTTCCCTGAAGAGGTCCCGAACCAGCACGCGCTGCTTCCGGAGCACGTAGTAGTCGACCATGATGATCCCGAACAGCGGCCCGAGCAGCGCTCCGAGCCCTCCAAGGAAAAGGTTGATCACGACGGGGCTGCTGAACAGGTTCCAGGGCGTAATGATCAGTGCGATCATCGCGGCGATCAGGCCGCCGCGCTTGAAATCGATCCGTGAGGGCCAGACATTCGCGAGGTCGTAGGCCGGCGAGACGAAGTTTGCCACGACGTTTATTCCCAGCGTTGCGACAGCGAAGGTGACTGCGCCCAGCAGGAGCGCCCAGATGTTGTCGATCCGCCCAACGATCGCTACCGGGTCGTAGATGTACTCCCCGTACACCTTGAAGGTTCCGGCGGTGACAACGACGGAGACCACGGAGAATGCGATGAAATTGACTGGAAGCCCCCACAGGTTCGCCGTGCGCACTGCTTTGCGGGACGGCGCGAATCGGGAAAAGTCGCAGAAGTTGAGCATCAGGGTGGAGAAGTACGTCACCGTCAGGGCCACGGCGGCGAAAAAGGCGTGTGTGACTCCCCACTCGGCACGTCCGCCGGGCAGGTCGAGGGAAATATTCCAACCTGCATTGATCAGGATGTAAACGACCAGCAGGCCCATCACTGCCCAGACGGCCGGACCGGCCCAGTCCTGGAACCTCCGGATGGTCTCCATACCGTTTCGAAGCAAAAGAAGCTGGAGCGACCACATCAAGACGAACGCCAGCCAGCCCAGAGTGGACTCGCCGAGGAAATTGTTCTCAGTCAGGCCTCGAAGGTCAGGCCAGATCTTGAGGGCGATGATGATGACAGCGCGGGAGGCCAGCCATGTCTGGATGCCATACCAGGCGATCGCGACGAGGGCACGAAGCAGGGCGGGCAGGTTGGCGCCGAAAGTTCCAAACGAAACCCTGGCGAGGACCGGGTAGGGAACGCCGGTCTTCTGGCCCGCATATCCGGAGAAGTTCATCAGGACAAAAACGATGACGATCCCTGCCACCAGCGCAAGGAACACCTGCCACGCACCGAGGCCCAACGCGAAGAGGCCAGCGGCAAATGTATACCCGCCGAGCGAGTGAATGTCCGACATCCACATCGCAAACAGCGAATAAAAACCCCATGTGCGGTGTTCGGCCGGTGCCAGGTCCTCGTTGTACAGACGCGGGCTGGCCCCCTGCGGAATGGCGTGAGACATCTGTCCTCGCTTCCCAAACGTTCACACGCTGAACCTAAGGTGGAAGCTCCTGCCGGCATGGTATCCGCGGGGCATCCACTGGTGCCAATATACTCAGCTTGGCGGTGGGGAAACAGACCGCCCGGGCACGCGATCCTCCTGGGGATGGCCGGACAATCTCGAGTCGCCAGGCAGGGGCTCAGGGCAAGCGCCGCCGCTTCGGGACCCCACCCGCAGTTACGAAATCATCCAGGACTGAGGCTGCCCGCGCGGGCTTTGGCTGAGATGAACTGCCGGATCCACGTGGCAGTTTCCGGATGATCGAGATGCAGGCCGTGACGTGCACCGGGAACCCTCACGAGGGTGGAGCGGCGGATGTGCTGAAGGTACGCGTTTCGGCGGGGTGCCGATGTGCCCACTCCGGATCAAAAAAGAGTGGGACCATACGATCGAAATCGCCGCTCAGCAGCGCCGCCATGGCGGCGTCGTTCCGCCCTGCGCGCAGGCCCTTGCCTCCGCTGGTTGCGGCAAGTACAAGGGCACGCACCCGGTGGGGGTGATCGATGGCGACCCATTGGGCGACCCGGCCCCCCATCGAATGGCCATAGACGTGAGCGGCGTCGACGCCTGCCGCCTGAAGGACAGCGATCGCGTTGGCCGCAAACGACTTCGTGGTGTAACGGTCGGCGTTGCCCCTGCTGCTGCGACCGATCCCACGGTGATCGAAGCGGATCACGCGGAAATGCTGCGCCAGTGCTTCCGCGGTGGGCCCCCATCCCGTCATTCCTGTGGCCTGGCCGGCATTAAGGAGCAGAGGCTCGCCCGCGCCCTCCTCGGCCCAGGCCAACTCGGCGCCGTCAGCGGCCAAAGCTATCTTCATCTGTGCACTGTAACCGGTGGGGTGCTTTGGCCGCTGTGGTGCAGCGCACGCTGATGTCTTCAAAGTGGGGTGTCTGCTCAGATGGTGATCGCGATTTTCCCGCGGGCCTTGCCGGCGTCGAAATAGCGCATTGCGTCGGGCACCCGCTCCAGCGGGTAAGTGCGGTCGATGGCAGGGACAAGGGTTCCCTCTTCCAGGAGCCCGGCGAGGTGTTCGAGGTCCGCTGAACCTTCTGTGCCAAGCACCATGGTCAGCCGCTGACGGATGAACGGGGACAGGGCCAGTGCACGCAACTGCCTGTCCATGCTGCCGGTCCAGGACCCGCCTTCCTCGCCACCCGTGATGACGGCCGTGCCGGTGGGGGTGAGCGCCCGGCGGAGGCGTGACAGGGTGGGGTTGCCGGCGATGTCCAGGATCAGGTCGTAGTGTTCGGCCCCGTCGGCGAAGTCCTGCCTGGTGTAGTCGATGACGTGGTCGGCGCCAAGGGCGCGCACCAGGTCCATCTTGGCGGTACTGCAGACGCCGGTGACCACGGCCCCGGCCGCTTTCGCGAGCTGCACGGCGTAGCTGCCCACCCCGCCTGAGGCGCCAAGGACCAGCACCTTTTGCCCTGGCGTTACTTGTCCGGCGGCCCGGAGAGCCTGCAGGGCGGTGCAGGCGGACACCGGGACCACCGAGGCCTGTTCGAAACTGATGTTCGCCGGTTTACGGGCGAGCTGGCTTTCCCGGGCACGGGCATACTCGGCGAAGGGGCCCTTCCCGACACCGAAGACCTGGTCCCCGGCGGCGAACCGGCTGACGGCGGCCCCAACGGCCGTTACTGTGCCGGCCAAATCCAGCCCCGGAACAGGGTTTTTGGGGGCGCGGATGCCGTAGGCCAGACGCAGGGCGTAGGGCAAGCCCGTGGTGACATGCCAGGTCCCCCGGTCAAGCCCTGCCGCGTGGACCCGGACCAGTACTTCGTCATCTGCAATGGTCGGCTTGGGAATCCTGGCCATGTGCAGGACGTCGGCGGAGCCGTAGGCCTCCTGCACGATGGCCCGCATGAGCACCTCCGGCGCTTCCGGGCCGCCCGAACGAGGAGTCTCCTGAGCTTCCTGACCAGAGGTCATGGCCGTTCCTTTCAAACATTTTGGAGTAGGCAGCCCACGCAGTCGTACGCTGTACCAAAGAGAGTATCGTACAATGTACTAAGCCGCTATGGCCAAGGAGTTTCAGTGCCGACCACTACGCCGCCAGTCCCCCAAAAGCGAGTTCCGCTCAGCCAGGAGAGAGTGCTCGAATGTGCCTTGGCCCTCGCCGACGAGTCGGGAATCGCCGCGCTCACCATCCGCTCGCTGGCCCAGCGAATGGGCACCAAGCCCATGTCGCTCTACTACTACGTGGCCAACAAGGACGAGATCCTGGACGGCATCGTGGACCTCGTTTTCTGCGAAGTCGAACTGCCTTCCCCCGCGGGCGACTGGCGGGAGGAAATGACCCGGAGGGCGCACGGGATGCGCGAAGCGCTCAAACGCCACCCGTGGGCGGTCGGGCTGCTCGAAAGCCGCACCTCCCCGGGCGCGGCGACACTGCGCCATCACGACGCAACACTGGGCACACTAAGGGCAGCGGGCTTTACTGTTCAGCTGACAGCCCACGCCTACGCCCTGCTCGACAGCTACATCTACGGTTTCGCCCTCCAGGAAGCCGCCCTGCCCTTTGACGGCCGGGACACCGCCGCCGAGATCACGACGCCGATCCTTGAGCGTTTCTCGACCGGCGAATACCCACACATGGTGGAGATCGCCATGGAACACGTCCTCAAGCCAGGCTACGACTTCGGGGATGAGTTCGGCTTCGGGCTGAACCTCATTCTTGACGGCCTTAGCCGGTCGATTGAAGCCAGTGGCTCAGACCCGAAGCAATAGCAGCGCAGTTGGTGAACCGGTGGGGTAGGGAATCCCCGCCATGTCATGCAACGCTGGTTGCATGGATCTGGAAGTGTCGCCTGCCCTCACGATTCCCGCGTCGGAACTCGGCTGGCGGTTCTCGCGTTCGTCCGGGCCAGGCGGTAACACGTCAACACCTCGGACAGCCGCGTCGAACTTTCGTGGAACGTCGGCGACTCCGCGGCGCTTTCGGACGGCCAACGGCTGATGCTGCTCACGCGCCTCGGACGGCGACTCATCGCCGGGGTAATTACCGTGACCGCCTCCGAGCAGCGCTCCCAGCTGCGCAATCGCGAAATCGCCCTGGCCAAGCTCGCCGTTCTCGTGGCAGATGCTCTTGCTCCCGAAGCAGCGCCCCGGCGGCCAACCAAACCCACCCGGGGCTCGAACCGCCGTCGCCTGGCCGCAAAAGAACAGCGTGCTGCGACGAAAAGGCAACGACAACGGCCGTCCGCCGAGTAGCGCCGTCCGGTGCCCGCCGCCAGACTTTCGCATCAGCTGGTTGGACCAGTAAATTTGAGGCGATGATTCACATAGCCCACGATGACCCCGCACGCGGGGACGTCCACCAACTCCTGAGCGAGCACCTGGCGGACATGTTCGCGACCTCGCCGGCCGAAAGTGTGCACGCGCTGGACCCTTCAGCGCTGTCCGGACCGTCGATTACTTTCTGGACCGCCCGCGAGGAAGGCGAACTCCTGGGGTGTGGTGCGCTGAAAATACTCCATTCCCCGCACAGCTCCGAGACGTTCGGCGAAATCAAGTCCATGCGCACCACAGCCGGCGCGCGCGGGCGCGGCGTCGCCACCCTCGTGCTCAGGCACATCCTGGACGAAGCCCGGAGCCGGAACTACGGGCGCATCTATCTTGAGACGGGAACCGAGGAGTATTTCGCTCCCGCACGGCGCCTGTATGCCCGCAACGGATTCACCGAATGCCCACCCTTTGCCGGCTACGCCCTCGATCCAAACAGCGTTTTCATGGAACTCCGTCTCGGAGCAAAAGACTGACCCAATAGTCAGCGTCCCGCCACCGCCGTCGTCAGTCCAGAGCCGCCGTTAGTCCAGCAGCTTCCCGCGCGAGCCTGGTGATCTGCTGCCAGTCCTCGTTTTCGACGGCGCCACGTGGTGTGAGCCAGCTGCCGCCCACGCAGGAGACATTCGGCAACGCGAGGTATGCCGGTGCAGAGCTGAGGCTGACGCCACCTGTCGGGCAGAACTGCACCTGCGGGATGGGTGCGCCGATTGCGGCGACGTAGTCCGGGCCGCCCGCTGGTCCGGCAGGGAAGAACTTCATGGCGGTCAGCCCGCTCTCCAGGACCTGCATGACCTCGCCTACGGTGGCAACACCCGGCAGGATGGGCACGCCGAGCGTCAGCATATGGCCGAGCAGGGACGGGGTTACGCCGGGGCTGACCAGGAACTGGGCTCCGGCGGCCACGGCGGCATCGGCCTGGGCCGGAGTGAGGACGGTACCTGCACCAACGATGATGTCCGGCACCTCGTCGGCAATGCGTTTGAGCGAGGTGAGGGCGTTCTCCGTCCGCAGGGTGAGCTCGATGATGCCGACGCCGCCTTCGGCCAGTGCCCGGGCAACGGGAACAGCGCGGCGGGGGTCATCGATGGTCACGACCGGTATGACGGGTGAAACGCGCAGGAGGCTGGTGGCATCAGCCATGGTTGATCTCATTTCTCAGGCCGTCCAGCCCGTGGGTGTCGATGATGCGGTACCAGTGGATGAGGAGGTCGGCGAACCCCTGGTGTGCTGCCAGTCCGCCGTCGAAGATGCTGCGGCAGCCAAGGATCGCCGGGACCACGGTTGCCGCTGTGCGGGTAGCCGGCAGTAGGTCGTTGAGGTCCTGCGCGAGTGGATCGTTCAGCTCCGCTGCGGGGGTGGAGGCAACGCGGTGCATCCAGGCCGCCACAGCCAGGGCGGCCCACCGGGGCTCGCGGCCGGCGTCCAGGCTCCCGCGGACCGTGGTTAACAGCCGCAGCCCGACTTTCTGCGACCCGTCGCTTCCCACTTTGTCCGTAGTGTGTCCCAGCGCGGGATTTGCGAAACGGCTGAGCACCTGCGCGCAGTACCTTGTGCCGTCCATCCCGGCGGGAAGGCTGATCGTGGGGAGGGCCTCCTCCGCCATCATGCGGCTGCACGCGGTACGGAACGCGTCCTCCCCCACGGTGTCGCTGATGGTGGCCTTTCCCGTTGCGAGCCCCAGGTACGCCAGCATGGAATGGCTGGCGTTGAGCAGGCGCAGTTTGGCCGCTTCCCAGGCGGCAACGTCGGCGCTGAAGAGCGCCCCGGCGTCTTCCCAGCGGGGGCGGCGCGAAGTGAAGTTGTCCTCGATCACCCACTGCAGGAACGGTTCGGCCACCACGGCAGCCTCGTCCCGGAGGCCCAGTTCGCGTTCGACGGCGTCAAGGTCACCCGCCGTGGTTGCCGGCACCATCCGGTCCACCATCGTGCTCGGGAAGGACACGTTCGCCGCAAGCCAGGACAGCAGCGGATCGGCTTCCTTGGCGGGCAAGGCGGCGGCGAAGGCGTGCACGAGCTTCCGGGTGAGCTCACCGTTGCCTGGAAGGTTGTCGCACGAGACCACAGTGAGGGGTCCGGCGTCGGCGCGGGCGCGACGCTGGATTCCCCGGGCGATCTGTCCGATGGAGGTCTGCGGCGCCTGTCCCGCCAGGTCGGCCTGTACCTGGTCATCGGCGGTGTTGAGCGTCCCCGTGCGCGGATCGATCCGGTAGCCCTTCTCCGTGACGGTCAACGTGACCACCGACGTCGACGAGGCGGCAATGCGCTCCGTCACTGTGTCAGGGTAGTCCCGTCCGGAGAGAGCTTCGACGATGCTCGACACGACTCTGACCGGCGCGGCGCCGCTTCCCCGTTCGGTGACGGTGAAGAGACCGTCCTGGGGCGCCAGCTGGCGCGCCACCGTGTCCGACCGCTGGGTCACGCCGGTGATCCCCCAATTGAGATCGCCGGAGGACCGCATGGCGTTTTCGGTCAACACTGCCGTGTGGGCGCGGGCAAAGGCCCCCAGTCCAAGATGCACGATTCCGGGACGCAGGGCCTCGCGGGGCAGCAGGGGCTGCCGGGTTCCGAGCGTCGCAAGTGTGGCGTTGCTTAGGCGTGCGATGTCAGTTCTCCTTCAGCGGCCCGGTGGGCGTGGGCTCTGGTTTGTTCGAAGGTAGGGATCAGCCCGGTGCCGCCCTTGCCGCCGACCACCAGCGACGCGGCGGCCGCACCGTACCTGGCTGCTACGGGCAGGCTGTCGCCGAGGACCATCCGGGCGGTCAGGGTGCCGACGAAGGCGTCACCCGCTCCGGTCTGGTCCACCACCGACGGCGCCCGGACGGCCTCGACCCAGGATGAGAGCTGATCGCCCTCCAGCTGGATTCCGTCTGCCCCACAGGTCACGGCCACGTTTGCCGCCCCGAGGGCGCGGAGCTTGGCCGCAGCCTCCTCCGGCGTGGTGCAGTCCAACAGGGCGGAGGTTTCCCCGGGGAAGGACGGGGTGACCAGGAAGGTCCGGGGCGCCAGGTCGGTGAGGACCGCCGTCGCCTCCTCCACAGACGTGAGCCGCGGCCGGAAGTTGGGATCGAAAATGAAGCGGCGGGACAGTGCCGACGCCTTGAGGACCGCGGCCCGGGAGGAAGGTGAGATCGCGCACGCGATCCCGCCGGCGATCACCGCCTTGGCTGTTGAGAAGACCGCGGCGTCAACGTCCTCCGCGGAAAGAGTGAAGCCCACGCTTCCCGTGCGGGCGTAGGAGAACTCTCGCTGACCCTCCGGGTCGGAGTGCACCAGATATACCCCTTGCTGCCCCTTCCTGAACTTCAACAGGTCAGGGAAAATGCCGAGTTCCCGGATCCTGGCGGCGATCGCCTGGCCGAGTTCGTCGTCGGGCAGTACGGACAGCAGCCCAACACGCGCACCGGCCGCCGCGGCGGCAGCGGCGACGTTGAGGGCGTCGCCGGAGATGCCCAGCTGAGCCGGAACACCGTGGCCGAAGGGGAGGTCGGTGGCCACCTCCAGCAGGATTTCACCCATCACGACGACGTCGAACGGCTGGCTGGGGTTCCTTTGCGTTGCGTCGTTCACCAGTCGTGCACAGATCCGTCCAGGCGGCGGTTGATGGGCAGGTACTTGGGTTCGAACGGGAAGGCCGCGGCGGCCTCCTCGTTGAATTCCACGCCGAGCCCGGGAGAATCCCCGGGGTGCATGTAGCCGTCGTTGAAGGTGTAGGAAGCCTTGAAGACCTCGTTGGCGGGGTCGCGGTGGCCCATGTACTCCTGGACACCGAAGTTGGGGATGCTCATGTCCACGTGCAAGGCCGCGGCGAACGAGACCGGCGAGAGATCCCCGGCGCCGTGGGAACCGGAGCGGATTCCGTACAGGTCGGCCAGGGAGAAGATCCGCCGCAGGTGCGTGATGCCGCCGGCATGCGATACGGAGGTCCGGATATAGTCGATCAGCCGCTCGGTGATCAGCTGCTGGCAGTCCCAGATGGAGTTGAACACCTCGCCCACGGCGATGGGCGTGGTGGTGTGCTGGCGGATCAGGCGGAAGGCGGACTGGTCCTCGGCAGGGGTCGGATCCTCAATCCAGAAGGGTCGGTACGGTTCCAGGGACGCGCCCAGCCGGCCGGCCTCGATCGGCGTCAAACGGTGGTGGACGTCGTGCAGGACGTGCACACCGTAGCCGAACTGTTCGCGCACGTGCGCCATCATCTTCGGCGCGAAGTCCAGGTACGACGTGGT
>NZ_JBFBEY010000042.1:0-23247 GCF_040683875.1 Arthrobacter sp. NPDC093128 | reverse complement strand
ATCCCCGCCTCCCGCCCCGAGCCCGGCACGACATTGAACACACCCGCGGGCAGGCCCGCCTCGACCGCGATCCTGGCCATGGCAAGAGTGGACAAAGGCGTCTCCGACGCCGGCTTCACCACCACGGTGTTACCCACAGCCAGTGACGGCGCGACCCCCCGCGCTGTCTGCTGCAACGGCGCGTTCCACGGCAGGATATGGCCCACCACCCCGAACGGCACATGTTCGGTGTAGGAGTGGTAATCCGGGCCCAACGGCAGAGTCTCCCCGTGCAGCTTGTCTGTGGCGCCGCCGAAAAACTCGAAATACCGGGCAGCCGCTTCGACGTCATTTACAGACAAACTGATCGGCTGGCCGATGTCTTGCGTCTCAAGCGCGGCAAGTTCATCCACATTCGCCCGGATCGCCGCAGCAACCCTATAAAGGATCCGTCCCCGGTCCGCCGGCTTCACCAGCCTCCAAAGCCCGAAGGCCCGCTCCGCGGACCGGACCGCCACATCAACCTCAACAGCGGTGCCCTTCGAGACTTCCGCATAGGACTCCCCCGTTGCCGGATTCAACGGACGAAACACCTCCGTCTCCGCAGGCGCCGGAACGCCATCAATGAAAGCCTCAAAACGAGCAAGCATGAAAGTTCTCCTTTGATCAACCAACAACACGGCATGGTGCTGAACCGCGCCGAAGCCGGACATTTCTTCAATAATATATAAAGTATATGACACGATGCGGGAGGGCCCGAGGTGTCGCCGCAGAACGCCCGCGCTTTGTGATGCATGGCGTTTCCGGTCAAGGATTGCGTGCAAAAACTCAGCGGGTCAGCGGGAACACAGTCGAAATGATTGTGGCAGGCGCATCAGAGCGGTTACTCCACGCGTGGAAGGTGCCCGGGACGATGACGGAGTCTCCAACCTCCAACAACGCCTCGCCAGTCTCGAAGACAGCGAAGATCTCACCGCGGACGACTGTCACGACGTCCAAGGTATCGGTGCGGTGCATGCCGGGGATCGCCGATTGGCTGGCGCCGTTCCCGGCCCCGTACAGGGATTCCTTCGCGGCCTCGTAGGCGGCCATGTCCATCATGTGGTCGGGCGGTACCGTGTACAGCTTGACCGAAGCGCCCGACGCCGGAGGGCTGCCCTTTACTACCTCGTCGCGGACACCGTCCATGGAGACCGTAGCCGGCAGCGATTCCTGCCGCCAGATCTCCTCCACGACCGCGCCGTTCGGGCGTACCGCACGGGTCACCGTGACGCCATCGGCAACGATGGTCGATGCACCATTCGGACCGACGCCGCTGATCACGCGTCGTGCCGGCGCTTTGACCTCGAAACCGTTTAATGGATTCATCGTCCGTCCCTCTCGCCTATTCGATTCGTGTCACTTGTCCCACTGTGCAACTGGCTGCCGTGAGGACAAAATTGGTTCCCGCTAGGCCTTGACGTCAACCCAATCGAGCTCGCTGTTTTTCGTTTCGCGAAGGGCCAGGGTGCAGGCGATGGCCGTCACACTGAGACCGCACAGGAGCAGCCCGACCGATTGGGTCCCGTACGCAGCTGCGACGGCAGTGGCAAGGATTGGCACAATGGCACCACCGACCAGTGTGCCAAGGTTGTAGGATATGCCGGCTGCGGTGTAGCGGTAGCGCGTCTGGAAAAGTTCGGGGATGAACGATCCCATGGGTCCGTAGTTGATTCCGGAGATCAGCATGGTGGTCCAGAGGACGACGGCGAATATAGCCACCGATGCGCCATCCAGGAGCTGGAAGAGGGCAAGATTCCACAGCGCGGCAGCCACGTGTGCGATGAGCAAGACCGGCCGGCGGCCTATTCGGTCAGCCAGTACGGCTCCGATGACTACACCGAGGGACAAGACGATGCCACTGACAACGCCGACAAGGAGAACCTCGGTGCGCGCTAGCTTCAGCGTGCTGACTGCGTAGGCGGTGATGTAGGTGCCGCTGATGAAGGTATAGCAGAACGTCGTCAGCCCCACGCCGCTGGCGAGGAGGATCTCACGCGGCTGCCGCTTCAGGCATTCCGCGAAGGGTAGCTTGACTACGCCACTGCGCTTCTGCTCCGACTTGAACACCGGAGTCTCGTCTACCTTCAGCCGGACCCACAGCCCTACCACGATCAGCACGATGCTCGCCAGGAAAGGGATGCGCCAGCCCCAGTGGAGGAAAGCCTCGTCGCTCATGCCGAAACCCGTCAGCAGGAAGGCAGCATTGCCGAGCGAGAGAGCGAGGGTTCCGCCAAGCAAGGGGAACATCGCCCAGAAACCCCGCTTGCCCTTGGGCGCGTGTTCCGTGACGAACAGCGTTGCCCCGGCCCACTCTCCACCTGCCGCGAGTCCCTGAACCAGCCTCAGGACCACCAGGATAATCGGCGCGAAGATGCCGATCTGCCCTGCAGTCGGCAGTGCGCCGACGAGGACGGTCGCGACACCCATGAGCAGCAGCGTCGTCACGAGAGTCTTCTTACGCCCCAATCGGTCACCGTAGTGTCCGAAGATGATGCTGCCGAACGGGCGCGCGACGAATGCGGCCCCGAACGTCGCGAACGAAACGACCATTCCCTGTGCCGGACCCAGCGCGGGGAAGAAGGTGAGCGGGAAGACGAGCGCAGCAGCCGTTCCGTAAATAATGAAGTCGTAGATCTCGATGAGCGTGCCCGAGAAGCTGGCGAAGGCTGCGCGGCCGTTTCCCCTACTTGGGGAGCTCCCTTCGTTCACTACCTGAGAAGTGGCTGTGCCTCCAGCCCCCGGGTTGTCGTGCTGATCCATGGTTCGTCCCTTTCATGCGAGGGCGGCGCCGATGCTGCCCCGCTGCCGCGACCTCGCAACGCAGTGGCGTTTACAAGGCTCCGACCTCTGTTGGATGAGAAAAGTTAGCGTCAGTCCTGGCCTCAGGCGGGTCCCGCCATGGCTGGTTACTGAAAGTCCCGGTCCGCATGGGGACCGCTTTTGTAGTTAGCGGTGCACCAACCAGGTCAATTGTGATAAGCATCATATACATAATATAAAATGTCAACATTGCCGGGTCTTCGAAGGTGGCAAAATATCCGGCGTGCTAAGCTTAAAATATATAATACATTCTACGGAGAGCGGGTACGTTATGGGATCGCTAGACCAACGCGTGGTCATGGTGACGGGCGGGGCGGGCGGGATTGGATCAGCCATTGCGCGCACCGTGGTCGCCGCCGGCGGGCACGTCGTCATCCATGACATCGACCAGGCCGCAGCCGACGCCCTGGCTAAGGATCTGGGACCTGCCGCTGGGGCGATCTCCGCGGATCTGAGCCGTCCCGAGGATGTGGATCGTCTGTGGCACGACGCTCAGCGCATACATGGTGAGGTGGATGTACTGGTCAACAACGCCGGAGCGGTGAGCTCGCTGAGCTTGGAAACGAACCTCGACGAGTGGGTCGGGGCATGGAACCACGTCCTCGCAGTCAACCTGGTAGCAGCCTCGATCCTGTGTCGCAATGCCGTCAGGTCCTTCACGGCTCGTTCGCAGGACGGAATCATCATCAACATCTCCTCCCTGACGGCGCATCGCGGCGCTGCAGAGGACAACTGGCATTACGGGGCCACTAAAGGTGGGCTGTTGGCCCTCACCCGGACTATTGCACGCCATTACGGACGTCAAGGAGTCACGGCTTTCGCCGTCGCACCGGGGTTCGTTGTGACCCCTATGAGCAAAGAACACCTTGAGCGGGAGGGACACGCGAAGGTGGCCGAGGTAACCGCCCTCGGGCAGGTTGCACAACCACAGGACGTCGCGAACGTCGTTGGCTTCCTGGCCACCGGCCTGGCGAAGCACTCCACGGGATCCACGATCGATGTCAACAGCGGCAGTTATCTGCGCTGACGCATCCGGAGCGGCCGGCCGAGGGCATCTGCATCGAGCGCTGGTCCATCGTCATACACCGCGCCTATACCCTGAACGCTCAGCTCAGGTCTGCACACGAAACAGCAAGAAATCAAGGAGCAATTAATGCAACTCAAGTCCGCCGGACCGACCGCCAAGGGACCATCCGAACGCTTCACTGGTGACGTCTACGTCACCATGATCGCCACCCCGGAGGAATCCCTCGGTCTCTCAGCCGGGATCGTTCGGTTCACCCCGGGGGCCCGCACGAATTGGCACGTGCACCAAACCGGGCAGACCCTCCACGTTCTGGAAGGCACCGCCCTTATCGGTAACCGAGGGGGCGACATCGTCCGCGCCCGTGCCGGAGAGACGGTGTTGTGTCCCCCGGGTGTGGACCATTGGCATGGGGCCGCAGCCGACATCCTCATGGCGCACCTCGCGATGGTAGCCACCACCGCGGAGGGGACCACGTGGTTCGAGCCTGTAACCGACGAGCAATATCAGGCTGCCACCGAATCCTGAGCATTTCCAGTGGGCGGATCGCCGCAAACTCCCCGCGCTGGAGCTCGTGGGCCGGTTGAACGGTACCCACGGGCGCCCAGGCGTCGGTGGGCAGCTACCGGCTTTTTTATTGGCCGTCCGGCGTGGTTGCAATGGCCGGTAACGGCGCATCGTATTTCACGGCATGGCGCAGAAATCACGTCGCGGAGTGAGTCGCTCCTATTTGAAGCGCGACGATGGTGCATGGTTCAGTGCCTCGGTTGCTCCACGTATGCTTGGTGCCCCGCTGAACAAACGAGCCTCCCGGCCTCAAAAGGGTCTCGGCCGTCTCAAGAACGGCGTAAAGCTCTCCAGTCAATACAGTGATGACATCGACGGTCTCGGTCTGATGAAGTCCTGCAATGCCGCTGTCTGAATCATTACTGGCTGCATCCGCGTTGCCCATTGCCTCCAGCGCCGCCCGATACTGACTCTCAGGATCCCACTCGCTGTCAGGCGGAAATGTTGTGAGCCGATACACGAAACCGGCAGGGGGCGGGTCTAGCAGTACCTCGCCACTGGTGCTGTCATGGTTCATCGTATGAACAGGCAAATTTGTAACCTGCCAGATATCGCAAACTGTGAAGGCTGGGGTTGTCAGCCGAATCGATGTGTCTTCATCGACATCGATGGTCGACCTACCCTGCTCATCGACGCCAGCAATCACACGCCGTGCCTGGGCACTAAAATGCTCTCCTACCATTAGCGCTTCCTACGCTTTCTCTCGATGACTGGGCAAACTACCTTAGCTTTTGCACCATGAAACATAATATATACACTTGCCATTTCTCTGCCTTCGCCAAGTTCAACGGCTTGGCGTCCAACACGGGCGATTAAGTTTCGCGGGAACAGCGGAGTTGCCTCGCGCCTCCGAACAAGAACGCCGCCGCTGCCAGAACAACCCCTGCTGACACCCCCCACGCCACCGCATACGAGACATGATCAGCGAGCAGGCCAAAACCGAGTGGTCCCACAACGGCGCCCACGAATGTCCCGGTCTGCATGTAGCTTGTTGCAAGGGCCGGTCTTAGCGGGTGCGAGGTCATCACGGAATGATGCAACAAGCCGGGCCAAGACCATCCGATACCGAAAGTTATCAGTGCCGCTGCGACGAGAACCGCCTGTGTTTCGCCAACGGACAATCCGAACATTCCAACAAAACCCGTCAGCAGCATGGCCGATGCAGCCCGAAGGTGCTTGGCTGGGTTTCTTGATCCCCGATCTGAAACGGCTCCAACGACCACTCTGGCGGCGATCCCGAGCCATCCGCAGAAGGCAAGTATCGCCGCGGCTACGTTATGGTCCAAGCCCCTCGACATAAGGCCGTCAACCAAGAACGGAGGGAGTACCGCGGTACCCGCTGCTCCCAAGAGGCCACCGATCGCCAACAGCGTCAGCGAATACCGGGACCCCCCTCCTCCATGAGGGCGGCCCGGTATGCTCGTTGGCCGAGATCTGCACATTGGCTTGAACAGTGCCGAGAGCGCCACGACTGCACAAGCAAGAATTGCACAGAACCAGTACACCGCTTGCCAAGGGCTGTGGATTTCCGCTATCCCATAGGCGCCAATCGCTGCCAGCGAAGAGGCGGCCGGCACGGCTGCCACCTTCACGCCAAACGACAACCCACGATGCTGAGACGGCGCTGATGTCGTGATCAGGATGTTAGTCGACGGCGTGATAAGTCCATTAATCGCGCCGGCGATGCCGCAGACTACCATCAGATACGGGCCCGACGTCGCAAATGCAAGCGCAACGGAGACACCCGCAGAGCACAGCAGCCCGCCACGGATGACCCGTAGCGTATCGAACCGCGCGGCGAGCGAACCGCCCATGCCCGTCAGGAGTGCAGAGAACAAGAAGAATGCGGCGTAGGCGATACCGACGTCCGAGTTGGTGAATTCGAAGTCTCGCCGGATTGCGAACGCCAAAGGCCCGAAGGCGATGACGGGAACCACGGCTATTGCTGCGACTAGTCCCGGAAACAGGAGCAGTCCGGTCCGGCGAGCGCCGACCACAATTAGGCGCCACATCCCGTTCATACCTCCGCCCAGCTCGACAGTACATATTTACTTTTCAGCCAGGACTGGGAGTTGAAGGAGCGTGCACCCCAGCGCTCCCCCGGTGAAGATGATCCGAGAATTCCGTGGAGGCCTGCGCTAGCTCGTGCGATCATGGTCCGAAAGCAGTTGCATGATCGTCCGTATGTCCGACAGGGAGTCCACGTCCAGCAGCAGATCGACAGCCTTTTCGGTTGAGGACCTTCGGATTCCGACGCGGCCTGCACTATGAAGCACAAGGTCACGAATTGTGGATGTGCTCAGCGGATTCAAGGGATGACCCTTGGCAGCCATCACCGTTGGAGGCTCGATGACGGTCCCATCTGCGAGGACGACCCGCACCGTGGTGCCTGTCGTTGTCGGCGACATTTCAATGCATACCCTGTCCGATAGCCCCAATAGATCCTCATTGCCAAGCGCACCGTCAGTGCAATGTTCAATGGTGAAGCCACCATCCCGGAGTGCACACGCCACCGCCCACGGGATACTGAACTGCGCCTCGATGGATGTTCGAGGAGCGCGTTTGCGCTCCAACGGCTGAGCCATTATTGAAAGGCTCTCGGGACCGGTAATTTCTATCGCTTCTATTCCACGCCCAGCGATGGCATTCCGCACGGATGCAGCCGCATCGATGGCAGGATGAGCGACAATGCCGCATGGATATCCCTTGAACCCAAGTTCGTCTACAAAAAAGTGCTGGCCGAGCCCTTCGACAATGCTTTCAAAATCAACGGCCGAACGAGGGTAGTGCACTTGGTAAAGCCCTGCCACACCTGTGATCGACGCACGCGGTCCCTCCATTCCCAACGAAGCCAGCCGGGCAGACTCCAAGCCATTGCGAACTGCCACACCCGCCTGAAGCGCGACACCACGGCCTTCGAATTGCCCCTGAAAGTTGCCGGCAGCCTGTGAGTGGGCAATGCCCAGCGCGTCCAGGAATTCTGACCGGTCAAGGCCATAAATTTTTCCTGCCGCCAGAGCGGCACCATACGTGCCGAGCACGAACGTTGCATTGGCGACGGCGGACCCAGGAACAAAGCCCAATCCAAGTGGCCGGAGCAACCGGATTTCGAAGTCAATCCCGAGGGCGACCGCCGTGATGAGCTCATGCCCAGTCACCCCGCCGCGAGCCTCAGCCGCAGCAACGGCTGCAGAAACGACGCAGCAACCCACTCCGAAGCCAATGCTCTCGTTGACCCAGTACTTGTCCTCATGCTCCCAGGCTTTGGCAGCCCGACCGTTGACAAGCCCCGCCAATTCGGCACTTCCCTGTATGTCCGATCCGAGAATGGTGGCCTCGGTCGCTCCGCCGCGCCCTGCTACGTACTGAATTAGTCGCGCTTGGTCGGGCTCCGTGGCCCCCTCGAGGGCGGTCGCGATCCACCACAGCACAGCTCGCACAGCCTGGCCCCGGCTGCTCGCTGGAAGGCTGCTCCAACTCGTTGATACAAAGTGGTCAGCTATTCTCTCTTCAATGTGAGAGCCGACGTCATGAACATTCATTGCCCGATATTCTCTTTTCGATGGGGGTGCCTGGACATGCGCTGAAGCACTTCTAACGGTTCACAAGTGCTTCCCCCTGGTACAGCAGCGCGCGACCTGATTCGAAGGTGACTTGGACTCGATCACCGATGGTCAGTTCCGTAGTCGCGGATCCTCCGGCGAACCACTGTTTGCCTGCTATATCCACGATGTATTCGCGTCGGCCACCAGCACCGAGAACTACTTGCGCCAATGTGCCCTCCAGGCTCAAGACGCCTGCGCCGAAGTGCGCATCGCCGGACAGCGCCGAAATTCGAACATCCTGGTTCCGAACGAAAAGCCTCAAGGCGTTGCCGTTCTCCAGCCCGGTAGCCAGCTCTTCGCTGCCTTTGATGGCACCGTCGCGGAAGGTTAGCGCGCCCTGCGTCACGGTCACATCCAGGTTGTTCCGCACACCCAGGAATGTAGCGGCGTAGGGAGAAACAGGCCGCGCATAGACCTCCTCAGGGGGACCCATCTGCTCGATTTGTCCTTCGCGCATGAGCACGACGCGGTCGCCCATTTCAAGGGCCTCATCCTGGTCATGCGTGATGTGAATAGCTGTGAAGCCAAGTTTTCTGTGCAGGCGAAGCAGTTCGGATCGAAGTGAGATGCGCAAGAGTGCGTCCAGGTTGCTCAGCGGCTCGTCCAAGAGCAGGATTCCTGGCTCCGACACCAAGGCCCGCGCTAGCGCGACTCGCTGCTGCTGGCCGCCACTCAACTCGGCAGGCAGACGTTGGGCCAAGGGTTCGCACTCGAGGGCTAAGAGGACCTCGGCGACTCGGCGCTCTCGTTCTTGCCTGGGTACTCTGCGCACGCGTAGCGGATATGCGACGTTCTTTTCAACCGTCATGTGCGGCCAAAGGGCGTAGTTCTGGAAGACGAGTCCGACGTTGCGCTTATTGGGTCGAACGTCGATGCCCTTGGTGGCGTCGAACAGTGTCCGATTGAGCAGTGAGATGCTCCCACCGGTAGGCCCTTCCAGACCTGAAATGCACCTGATCAAGGTCGTTTTGCCGCACCCGCTGGGGCCGAGTACGACGACGTATTCGCCCTTGCGAATCTGCAGGTTGATGCCACGTAACGCGTGTACGGTGCGATTCTTACTGGTGAAGGTCTTCTCCAGGCCCGATATTGAAGCATCTTCCGGAACCGGAGTGCCGTGGTTGACATCGCTGTCCGCGGATTTGGTTGTCGTAGATATCACGTGTGCAGGCTCCATTTCATTGCTCACAGTTTGCTAAGTGCGGATTTGCCGCCGACCCAGAGCGTCAGTGCCAACATGGCACTGGTCACCACCGTCATGATGAGTGACATCACTGCCACTTGGGGGTACACGCCGCTGGCCCAGTACTCGTAGAGTTGCGTGCCCATGACCTGGCGATTGGGCGACCGGACCATCACCGACACGGCGAAATCGTGGGAGAGAAGAACAATCATCAGAGTCGCGGCGGCTACCATGCCTCGCCGTGCGAGAGGGAGGGCGATCTGCATGATTGTCCTGAAGAAGCTCGCGCCGCTGATTCTAGATGCTTCGAACAACGATCCGCTGAGGCCGACCAGGCTTCCATGTTGGGTCCTCATCGCAAAGGGCAACACAACGAACACGTAGCCGATGATAAAGAGGGCATATGTGCCGTAAAGGGAGAACGGGGGCCGGAGAAATACGTACAAGATTGCCATACCGAGCACCGCGCGCGGCACGGCCAGCGGGGCCTGGAAACTGAAGTCCAGGATGTATTGCACGATGCGTGGTGCTTTGAAGACGCTCGTGAGTGCGAGTGCCCCGACGAAACCCAGTGGCAGTGCAATGGCTACGGCGATGAACGAGGTGAAGAGCGTCGTCCAAATCGAGTCGAGAACCGCTGGACTCGACAGGGCAGCAGTGATGTTGTTCATGGTGAACTGGATCTGGCTCAAGTCACCCGACCAGAACGGCGAGACCGACACGAGCACGATCGCTGCAAGGGGCAGAATGACGGCGAAAAGCGCGTAGACGATGACAAGGAGCAGAGCCCAAATTGATGTCTTCTCTGTGATCCCTCCGGAACCGCCGCTCTGAGTCACGTACCGGCGCTGGTCGCCCAGGGCGACCCGTTGGAAAACGAGGGCAGCAATGCCGAGCGCCAGGAGGGGCAGTCCGATGGCCGCAATGGTGCCATTGTCGATGGGATAGTGCTCCCGAAGCTTGAAGAGTTCGGTGGTCAGAACGTCGATTCCGTTGCGGCTGCCCAACAGGAGGGGAGCCGTGAACTGCCCGAGCCCTAGAAGGAAGGCCACAACTACGCCCGCCAGAAGGGACGGCCGGAGCAGAGGCAAGGTAATGGTCAGGAAGGTCCTTACTCCACCGGCTCCTGACAATTTAGCCGCAGCCTCAAGCGGGCCACGGATCTCCTGCAGGCGGGCATTGAGCAGAATGAACACAACTCCCGTCAGGTCAAAGCCGGTGACAACGATAATTGCCGGCATCGAATAGACGTTGATGGGTCCCGTGGTCAGGTCTGAAAAAAACGGTAGTTGGCGCAGGAGTGTGTTTCCATACCCGACGGTTGGCGAGAAGATGAACGTCCATCCGATAACCATCGCCACCGGGGGCGTGACAATCGGCAGGAGTGGAATCATTGAAGCAATGGTTTGAAATCGGCGGGGCACATGAACGATTGCCTTGGCCAGCACCAATGCGAGCACAAGGGCCATCACAGTGGACCCGAAAGCCAGTGCCACCGTATTGAACAAGATCTGACCGAAGTTGGGCAGGTCGAAGAGGCCGCGAATTCCAGCCCCGCCGTCAGCGAATGCCTGCCAATAGAAGATCCCAATCGGGATCAGCACCGCGCATCCGATGGCTGCCGCGATCAGATACCAGGACAAAGAACCACGGGGATTCCAGAACTTCCGGGAGTGAGGTTTGTGAGGTTGATCGCCGATGGATCCAGGTACAGGAGCATCGGTCAGAACATTGGTTCCGCTGATGATCGTCTCCCTTCGTTATGCGAATCGGATTCGCGGGTTGATGATTGGGGATCATGACTCGGATAGCGAAGGCCGCGAAAGACCGCCGTGCAACTGGCAGTTCCTTTCGCGGCCCCCGTCTTGGAACGACGAACTACTTCTGAAACAGCGATTTCCAGTGCGCCATGAAGTCATCCTGCTTCTGCTGCGTCCAAACCTGGGGATCGTAAATGCTGAGACTCTCCCACTTAATTTTGGTCGAGTCGGGGTTGATGGGCGCCGCCATCGGCGCGAGCTTCGTGGTCAACAACTCCTGGGCGTCAGGTGACATGAGCCAGTTCAAGAACAGTTGCGCCGCCGCCGGGTGAGGAGCGTTGCTGAGAACGGCGCCGTTGTCTTCCACTCCTGCCACCGCACTTGCGGGTACGACTTCCTCGACCGGGGCGCCGTTAGCCTTGAGCGGGGGAACAACCCCCGGAATCAACCCGACAGCGTACCCGATCTCACCAGATGCAAGAGCCTGGCCCATCGGCACGGTGCTGGGGTATTTCACAGTTTTCAGCCTGGACAGCTTTTCCAGTACTCCCGGATAGGCATCTTCCCAAGCCTGGTACTGCGACTTGATGGCAACCGACGAGGCTGGATCAAGGAGACCCACCGTTGTGTTTCCCGCCTTTTGGACCAAGTCCTCGATTGAGCTGACCCGGCTGCCGGCCGATGTGTTGTAGCCCAGGAAGAGGGGATAACGCAGGACGGGGGCCACGTACCTGTTCACGCTCTTATACGCGGGTTCCTTCTGTGCATCCGGCCCGAGTCGTAGCGGCGCAAAGGTCTTCTCATTTGCCCTGTCGGCAAACCACCCAATCTGGGTGTGAAACGCGACGTCTGCGCCCGCGGCTCCGGCAGACAGCTGCTGATCGAGCTTGCCGATAAGTTCGGTTGTAGCTTCTCGGTCAACCGTCACCTTGATGCCGGGGTAAGCCTTCTCGAACTCCTTGAACAGGACGTCCGTTCCCGCCTGCGAGGAGAAGATGGTGAGGTTCCCCTCCGAAGTTCCTTGCTTCACGAGCTCGTCCCACTGCGACGCACTCAACATTTCCGGAGTCGTTCCGCCAGTATCTGCGGGAGCAGTGCTGGCGGACGACCCGCCCCCGCAGGCCGTAAGTGCGATCACTGTCAGGACGGTACTTCCGAGCGCCCAAAACTTCTTTGCCGCCCGGATTCCTTGGCTGCCTGTTGTCTTTCGCTTGCTGATCACCGTAGCTCCATTGCTTGTGGGTCATCGATGGTCTCGACTGGAAGGATAACCAGGAGACCTTGAAACATAATACATTATATTGTTGATATCGACCCGCCGTCAACGATTCGCTTTAATCGCTGTCTGCAGCCGTGCAGGGTCGACAGCAATCGATACACCGGCTCGCTCGAGCTGCAGTTTCAGGAAGGAACTACGGTCTTCTCCCCCGAATCCTCGCCCCAGCCCCTCTGCCATTTCTTCAAGCGTCAGGTTCGCCAGCCGCATTGGAACACCAAGTTCCTCGGCAAGTTGTGTAGCCAACGACGCATCCTTATGTGCCAGCTCTAAGGTCATTGACGGACAGTGATACGAGCCGAGCAGAAATTGATTGGCGACCAAATCCAATGGAGACTTCTTGCCAACCAGACCCAGTCGCAAGGCTTCCCAGAGATCCAAGGGATCCAACCCAGCCTTGACAGCCAGCGAGAACGTCTCGGCCAACGTCTCCATGATCATGAACCCGGTCAAGTTGTGAGCGAGTTTGGTGACGGTGCCTGCGCCGATTGCACCTACATAACACGGTGTTTTTCCGATTACCCGCAGGAGGTCAACGTGCTTATCGAAGGCTTCCCGGTCACCGCCCACCCATATCACGAGATCTCCCGATGCGGCACCACTAGGCCCACCGCTGACTGGCGCATCAAGCATCGATGCACCAGCGATCTTGAACTCCTCATAGATTCGACGGGCCAGGGTGCATGAGCTTGTCGAAAGGTCCAGGAGAGTCAGCCCTGGCCTCAAGTTTGATGCAATACCGTCTTCGCCGAACACCACTTCTTCTACTTGAACCGGGCCGGGGAGTGACGTAAAAATCACGTCTGATCGGCGAGCCAGATCACCGATGCTGTCCGCTAGGGACGCGCCCTCCTCGACCAGTGAAACCGCCGTGCCAGGGACGGCGTCGAAAACGACGACGTCGCGCCCTGCTTCGACCAAATTCGATGCCATGCCCCGGCCCATTCGCCCCAGACCGATGAATCCAATCCTCATGCTGATCTCCTCAATTTCGCCTGTAAAAATCACGTGCGTTCAGATACCCGGTTCGTTGAAACCCTTGCCCGCCGCGAAGCACCCGAGTCCGGCCGCCGGCCATTCAGGATGCCGCGTCAGTGGAAGTCGAGGCCGTCGAAGCCCTCAGTGACCTGGAGGGGCCAGTTGCGCACCCCCCGCCACGTGCAGCACTTCCCCGGTGATGAATCCCGCCTCAGCGGATGCAAGAAAGGCCACGGCGCTTGCGATGTCTTCTGCGGTCGCCAGGCCTGGCAAAACAGGCAACTTGCGCACGTGTTGTAGGTGAGCCTCGTACGCCTCCGCATCCCGGTTCGACGCAACCATCGGCGTAATCACCGTGCCCGGAGCCACCGCGTTGACGCGCACGTTATAGGGACCAAGCTCAACCGCCAGTGCGTGCGTCAGACCTACGATGCCCGCTTTCGAGGCGACATATGCCAGGGGTCCCCCAGTCAGCCATGCACGCGAAGAGAGATTTACCACGCTGGCCCCCGGCCGCTCCCTCCACAGAGGCGTTGCCGCCTGGCACAGCGAGGCCGCGCCCCACAGGTTTACATCGAGCACCCGTGACCATTCGTCGTGCTTAATCTGCCCGAACTTACTTCGCTGACCGAGAGCGGCATTATTGATGAGCCGATCCAGACGTCCAAATTCAGAACGAAGCCACTCCACCAGCGCGCCGTTCTGATCCTCAGACGAAACATCCGATTCCCAAGCCACGGCCCGGCCTTGGCCCGCACTATTGATCTTGTCTGCGATTTCACCCGCAGCGACGCCATCCCGATCCACCACGATTACCGTGTCACCCAGTTCGGCAAGACGTTTGACGATGGCCGACCCTAAGGCGCCCGCCCCGCCGGTCACTACAGAAACACTCTGTGAGGATGTCATCCGGTCACTTCCCGACTCTCTGCACTGAGAGTCAATCTAGTACATGATGTTGTTTATTTTATATATCAAACCCCAAAATACGTTGCTCCAAGGAAAACTCCGCGAACCAAGGGTCAGCGGCGCTCTTGATGAGGGCCGCCTAAGCCGCGGCGCGCGACGAAACGGCGAAGGCAGTGCCAGGAAAGCCGATGAAAGGCGTTGGGCACGCGGTTAAGTCGGCGCGGCGTGCCCAACGTGGCCGCCTGTCAGATCCAATGTGGAGACCCTGGCGGTGACTACACCCCAGGAAAGCCACCGAAGGCGAAGCTGGTCATCCTGCGGCGAGACTCTGGCCGCCGTCGACTACCAGCGAAGTGCCTGTAATGAAGCCGGCCTCGTCTGAGGCGAGAAACAGTGATGCGTGGGCAACATCCCATGCATCCCCGCCGTGGCCACGAAGTGGAGTGCGCGCGTCGCGCTGGGCAACGACCTGCTCCCGGCTTACGCCACCCTCACCGACATGCCGCTCCACAGCCATGGGCGTGTTCATAAGTCCCGGCAGGATGACATTGGCCCGAATACCGTACTTTGCGTTGGTGATCGCAACGTTCTCGGTCAGCGCCACCACCCCGGCCTTCGACGTCTTGTAGGTGATGTAGGGGTAGTCGATGAGAACGGCATTTGACGAGATATTGGTGATGACGCCGCTCTCCTGCTTTCGCATCACGGGGATGACGTGCTTGCAGGCCAAGACCATACCGCGGAGGTTGATTTCCATGATTCGGGTGAAGGCCTCTGCATCAATCTCCGTGACGGGCGCATCACCCCCGAGCACGCTCACGCCGACATTATTGTGAAGAATATCAATCCTGCCCCATTGGGCGAGGCACAAGGCAACCATCGCCTCAATGTCATCTTCAACGGTGACATCGACTCGTACAGCTACTCCTTCGCCGCCCTCAGCCTTTATCTGGCTAACCGTTTCTTCGGCACTCTCGAGATCCCTGTCGGCGACGACTACCCTTGCCCCCTCGCGTGCCAGCAGCAACGCAGTGGCGCGGCCGTTACCCACCGTTTCGCCCTTTGTCTGCCCTGCTCCAACGACGATCGCTACTTTGCCAACTGCGCGTTCACCCATGAAATATTCTCCTAATCAAGCCGAAAGGTCATCCAAATCAAAATATTGTATATTGTGGCAGAATGCCATACTAGTCCGCTGGTCACGTCGTGACCGCAAACAACTCGAAGGAGAGTACCGGTGGCTGAACCGAACATTGACCATAGCGTTCTGGCGGCGCTTGTAGACCGCCAATCCATCTGGGACTGCATGCTGCGTTACACGCGCGGGGTCGACCGCGTCGACGAGCAATTGATCCGCTCCGCTTTCTGGGACGACGCTCATGACGCCCACGGCGGAGTCAACGGCCCTCCTGAAGATTTCCTGGCCTGGTTCCTGCCTAATCAGACCGCCCGCGAGGTCGCTCAACACATCGTCACCAACCACAGCGTCGAACTTCGCGGCGAACAGGCCGACACCGAAACATACTTCGTCTCCGTCGCCAAAAAATTCGGAAGCGACACACTCGAACAAGTCGGTGGCCGCTACCTCGATCTTTTCGAAAAGCGCGGGTCCGAGTGGCGTATCAAGAACCGCCTGGTCCTTCTTGACTGGCAATGCGTGGGCGACGCCTCCCAGATGTCCGAGAGGCTGGCCCTTGCGAATCGTGGGTCACGTGACCGAAAAGACCCGTCGTACACGCGGCCGATTCGGCCTCTCCCGACTCGCCGCCGCTGAACCGGCCAGCCGGCCTGGCTGCCGAGCAGTTACCAGGCCGGCTGGGCCACCGGAGGGAGTCCATTAGCAGTCAATGCTCAGTGCTGTCGCGCGCCACTGTGCCGAGCAAGGCCTGGCACTAGGGCCTGGCACTAGGCGCCGACGGACTCTTTATCTGTCACCCTGAGGTCGCGGAACACGGAGCGGACGTTGTCCACCTCTTCAAGGTCGAAGATCGCGGAAACGACAGCCTGCGCCTGAGCTTCCGGAATAACACCGTCGGCGTTTGCATAGAACTTGGCCACGAGTTCCTCGTTTGTCATGTACGTCGCAGGATCAGGTGACGGCGACCCGTGCGGAAAATCGCGCTCGGCGCTGAACGTTGTGTTGCGAGCGTCGATCTCAACACGAGCAGGGCGTGCCCCGGGGTTATTCGTGATCGCATCAACATACCCGGGGTGCGGCGCGAAGGTGGACTTCGACATGAGCTCGAGCACAGACGGATTGAAGACCACTTCTGGCGACTGCCATTCCCGCCGCGGAGAAATTCGGTGCGCAGCTACCGCCAGGCCGTGGGTCATGCTGAACTGGGCATCGTGCTGGTTCTGGATATCAGTATTCAGCCAGACGGGCTGCATGACCCAGGCCTCACCCCAGCCCCTGATGGCTGTGATTTCTTCGGGCCTGATGTCGTTCTCTTCAACGATCTGCAGCACGCCATCGAACAGACTGTGCATGATCCGGCAGTGCGGGTAAGGCTTGTACGCGTGCTCAGCGGGGAACCGCCAGTCGTCGCCTAGACGGTCGGTGATCTTTGCCGGTTCCCAGCGCCGGGTGTTAATAAACTGCCGGTACCCGTACTCACTATCGTCAAGGGTCTGAATGTCACCGCGATGTCCAAGCTGCGCAAGGTAGGCCGCCGTGACAGCCGACTGGGAAATAACACCGCCTGCCGTGTACTTGACTGTCGAGCTCGGCGCGTGGGCCATCCAGGAGCGGTGGGAGTTCACGGGCGAAATGCTTCCGGCAATGGCCAAACCATGCAGAATCACATTTCGGTCCACGTTTTGAAGTTTATTGATGGCCGCGGTCGCCCCGAAGATGGTGCTGGCGTATCCGAGGACTGGCGCTGTCGACATGCCGCCGTCGCTTGTGTCCCGCGTCAAATCCATTGCCTTGCCAAACCGAAATGACATCTCGTGCGCAATCGCCACCGCCGTAATGAGCTGCTCACCTGTTGAGTGCAAACTCTCACCTACAGCCATCGCCCCGGGCAAAACATACGGGGCCACGTGGCCAGGCGGAAGGATCGCATCGAAGTCCAACGCACTGATCAGTTCACCGTTGGCAAAGGCTGCCCCCGCAACCGAGGAGCGGAGCCGGGTGCCGATGATGGTGGCATCTCCCCCAGATCCTCCGGGGCCACCTGAAATTGAACCATACTCAATGCCGATACTGCCTTTAGGATGGGACACCCCCGCGAGCGCGCAGCCTACAGAATCAAGAATGACCCGCTTCGACTCCAGGACCACTTCGTCGGGTAAGTTCTTGTATTCAGCCTCCGCCGCAAAGTCCGCCAGTTGGTCTATCAACATCTTCGTCATACCGCATACCTCTCCATTGAGCATCGACCGAATCGACCTATACATTCTTATTTTATACAATATATTGATGCGGTCAAACGGCTTGAGGGTTCAGATCGGGTCGCCGGCGCCCATGTCCAGTCGGCCTCCCGTTATTAGATCGGTCGCACTAATCGGGTGCTGCGGACCAGCCAACGATGGTCTGGGTGGCGGCAGCGGGCCGCCTTGACTCCGGACAGCTAGCACGCCCGTTAGGTGTTCGGATGAAGCCTGGCCTGCTCCACTAGCGCGGTCATCCAGGGCCTGTGCCCGCGACGGAAGACTATCCCTGCAGGCAGCCCCTGGACGGATGCGACGGAATCCATAATGTCGATGGTGATCCGACCACCGGCCATGGGCGCATTGGTGATGTGCAGGTCGCCGTAGGACTCCGGGAGTACGGGATCCATCCACAGGCTACCGCGGGAAACATGCGCATCGTACCGCATCAGGCTTGTCACCAGATGGATCGGCGTGGTCGCCGCCCAGGCCTGCGGCGAGCACGCCGTCGGATAGGGGACGGGCTCGACGAACTCGTCCCGGCCGAAGCCGCAGAACAGCTCCGGCAGCCGGCCGCCCGAATACTCGGCTGCCTCCAGCAGGGCCGTGGAGATGCGCTGTGCCTCCGCCACGAAACCGTAGCGCAGCAGGCCCTTTGCGATGATCGCATTGTCGTGCGGCCAGACTGAGCCGTTGTGGTAACTCGCGGGGTTGTAGGCGCCCATGTCGCTGGCCAAGGTCCGCACGCCCCAGCCGCTGAACATCTCCGGGGACATCAGGCGTTCAGCCACCTGCGGGGCCTTGTCCTCATCCACGAGGCCGAGCCACAGGCAGTGCCCCATGTTGGATGCGCATGCGTCGACCTGACGCTTTTTGCCGTCCAGAGCGACGGCATAGTATCCGCGTCCGGGTAGCCAGAACTGCTCGTTGAATTGTTTCTTCAATTGCGCCGCCCGGTCAGTGAGCTCGTCTGCTAAAGCCGCGTCACCGGCGTCGTATGCCATCCAGGCGCGCGACACGTACGCGGCATAGACATAAGCCTGCACCTCACACAGCGCTATCGGCGGCTCGGCTAGGGTCCCGTCGGCGAAGTTGATCCCGTCCCAGGAGTCCTTCCAGCCTTGGTTGATCAGTCCCTGGTCGTTGAGGCGCTCATACTCGACAAACCCGTCGCCGTCCTTGTCCCCGTAATCATGGATCCATGCCAGGGCCCGGTCCGCATGCGGCAGCAGCGCGGCGATAGTATCCGCGGCGAATCCCCAGCGGCTGACTGATCCGAGCACCATCACAAACAGCGGCGTGGCGTCGACGCTGCCGTAGTAGGCGGACTTGCCGCCTAGGGACAACCCGCTGGAAACATCGAGCCTGACCTCGTGCAGGATCTTGCCCGGCTCCTCCTCGCTCATAGGATCTACGACGGCGCCCTGGCGTTCCGCCAGTGTCTGCAGCGTGCCCAGAGCCAGTGAAGGGTCCACCGGGAGCGCCATCTGCGACGCCCACAGTGAGTCGCGGCCGAACAGGGTCATGAACCAGGGTGCCCCGGCGGCCACCACCACCCGGTCCGGATGGTCCGGATCTTCGATACGGAGGGCGCCCAGGTCGTCGTAGCTGCGCCGCAAGGTCCGTTCGATGGAACGGTTTCCCATCTGCAGCACCGGAATTCTTGCCACCCACTCCTGCCGACGTCGGTCACTCGGGGACAGTTCGCCCGCGGCCGGATGATCAAACAGTGCAACGGGACGGATTCCGTCACTGAGGGGTACCGCACTTAGCACCGTGGTCCATTGACCATGCGGCGCGACCACCGTCCGATAGGTCAGGGCCTCAGCCGTTACATCGGCACCAGGGGCCTTGACGACGACGCCCTTCCGGATGTCCTGCCAAGCTGCCCGGATGGTCAGCGTGTCGCCGCCCGCGAGGCGGGTTTCGTCCCAGCGCCGCTGGATCCGCGCCTCTTTCACCTCGAAAAGGTCCGCGAAATCCGCTTCTACCCTCAACGAAATCACGCACTCGGCCGGCTTCAGGGAGAAATTACGGACAGTAATCTGCTCGTGGATTCCCGCGCCCACTTCGCGCAGCCGCTGCACAATCAGCGGGCTGTCCGCGTGCCCGTCCGAGCGGACACCCCGCCCGGCAAACAGCGCCCGGTACGGCTCCTTCGCCTCCGCGGCCAGAGGCTCCAGCACCTTGCCATTAACAGTCAGGACCCAGCCGGACAGGATGCGCGTGTCCTGAAAGAAAACACCATGCGGAAATTCCGGGTGAATATCCCCGTTAGGCAGGGAAATACAGAAGGACGAACCCTCCACCAAAGTGACCGCGCCAGCCCCGAGCGGCCCTGACGCCGTGTCAGCATTCCATCCAGCCATCCCGGCCCTCCAACGAATTGACCCGAAACGCAGTGGCCAGCCGTTGGATCCAAGCGCCGGCCTCCGCCGTCATCGTCCCAATCGACACTACGCCCGTCCTCCCCCAGGCGCCAGTGACCTTGCGGCAGTCGTCCGGACCGCACATGCGGCTTGTGTTTGTACTGTTCGAGGAACGACTTGAGCAACGTAATCAGAAAACGAAGACGCCCTTGCCCGCACTCTGCTTATCGAACTCGACGTACGCTTCAGCAGCTTGCTCGAGTCTCCATCGATGTGAGAAGAGATCGTCGACAGGAAGCCTGTTCTGCGCGATGAAATCGGCACAGCGACTGAGGTCCACGATCGACAAGGACCAGGAAGTCATGATCGACATCTGGGTCTTCAGAACATCCTGAACAGCGAACTCCACCTTCCCGCCCAGGCCGACGAAGCAAGCCCGGCCCCAAGGTGCCAGACAAGCCAATGCACTTGTCGCCGCCTGTGACGAACCGGACGTCTCGAGGACCAGAGGCGCACCTCGCCCTAGCGTCGCTTCGCGGATCACCTCGACAGGGTCGACTTCAGCGGGATCAATGACCTGGACCGCACCGAACTGCTCTGCACGCTGCAATCGCTCCGGTGCCACGTCTACGGCGATGACCCGTGCGCCCCGCGCACTAGCCAGCATGGTCGCCGATAGGCCTACCGGGCCCTGCCCGAACACCACGAGAGTGGAGCCTCCGACATCTCCCAACCTCTCCAACCCACCCCACGCGGTCCCGGTGCCGCATCCGATCGCAGCGCCAGCTTCAAAGCTGAGCGAGTCGTGGAGTCGAACGAGGGTAGCCGCGGGGACACGCATAAAGGGTGCGTGCGCGCCATTCTCGTTGGTTCCATACAGTCGATACTCCATGCCAGTGCACATCTGAGGCCATCCAGACCTGCATTGGTCACATCTGGTGCATCCGGAATAATGATGCACCATCACACGATCACCGATCTTGGCGACATCCTCGCTGACGCCCGGCCCGACAAATGCGACTACACCGGCAGGCTCATGGCCTGCGATGCATAACGCCGGGATGCGGTCAGACGGAACCGCTCCAGCGCGGTAGACGTGCAAGTCGCTTCCGCACATGCCTGACGCCTTGATTTCCACGACAACTCCGCCGGTTCCGGGCTCTGGGTTCGGAAAATCGCGCAGCGCTACCTCCCTGTCCCCTAGGAAAACCAAGCCTTGCATCCTTAAGCTCCTTTGCTCGCGCGCTGCGTTACACGAAGGTGGGTGAGCGCCCTCGCATTACATTATGCATAGTATTTCATCACTTTCGGTGGGAGGCTGACAAACAAGCCCAAGAGCGCCCCGGTAAAGTACGGATTATATTTCCGAGGGTCAGGAGACTTGAAATGGCGGAGTCGCTCCAACTCTCTGCGGTCGAAGCGCCCGTCCAGGCGTCAGCAATTGCCCGACGAAGTGGCGTCGCACGTCCGTCAACTCATAGTGTCAGGCGCTGTGAAGCCCGGGGACTTCCTGCGCATGGAACGGCATCGCCCAGGCCGTTGGTGTCAGCAATACGACAGTCCGGGAAGACCTGCTGTCGCTTCGGAATGAGGGCTTTGCGACCCTGGTTCCGCGCCGTGGATTCGTCGTAGCTGGGCGCAGGCGCGGCTCGGCGGCGGGCTGGCGGCACGGGCAGGGACTCTTCCATGACGAACTCGCGCGATAACGTGACTGGGGCCACAACTACACATAAAATATAATATGATGATGATGCTTGTTAGACGCTTCCTGTCCAGAACACCTAGCTCGAGAAGGTTCGTTAAAGATGCAATACACACAGCTCGGCCGAAGCGGACTCTCGGTCAGTCGGATTTGCTTGGGGACTTTGAACTTCGGCATGAAGACCGCCGAACCCGACGCGTACGCGGTCATGGACCGCGCCCACGAGCACGGCGTAAATTTCTTCGATACCTCAGACGTATACGGAACGGTCGATTTCAAGGGCGAAGCCAAATCCGAGATGATCATCGGCAACTGGTTCGCCCAGGGCAGCGTCCGGCGTGACAAGACCGTCCTGTCGACGAAGTTGTACATGCCTAAGAGCGACTGGCCCAACCACGGACGTCTCTCTGCCTTGCATATCCGGCGCGCTTGCGATGCCTCGCTCAAGCGGCTCCAGACCGACTATATCGACATCTATCAGATGCATCACGTGGACCGGAACACTCCATGGGAGGAGATCTGGGAGGCGATGTCGGTCCTGCGGACCCAGGGCAAGATCCTGTACACAGGCTCGTCCAACTTTGCCGGCTGGCATCTTGCCGCGGCGCAAGAGGCGGCGAAGGCGCGCAACATCATGGGTCTGGTCAGCGAGCAATCAATATACAACCTCGCGACCCGCGACATCGAACGGGAAGTCATCCCTGCGGCTCAATAGTATGGAATCGGCATATTGGCGTGGTCTCCCCTTCACCGGGGCATGCTAGGCGGGCTACTCCGCCGCGAGCAGGAGAGCGGCGGGGTGTCGACCAGCAGGTTCACCTCAGGCGACCTCGACCAGCGTCGCGATCAGCTCGAGCGCTACGAAGCGCTCTGCCGCCAGTTCGAAGCCGACCCCTCGCACGTCGCCATGGCATGGCTTCTGTCCCGCCCAGGCATCACTTCAGTAGTCAGCGGACCGTCGTCAGTCGAGCAGTTAAACGGTGTGGTCGGCGCTCTGGAGGTCCGCCTCGACCAGGAGATGCTGACTCAACTGGACGAAATTTTCCCTGGGTACAAGACTGCGCCCGAGGACTACGCTTTTTGAGGCAAGGTTCACGTGCACGCCGAGGGTTTCCTCGTGTTCCACCTATGGATTTCCGCTGGTGCGTGCTCCCTGGCGATATCAAGTGCAGCGGGAGTTAGCGTCCATCGTTGCTACAAAAAATCAGGCATCGATCGGGACCGGGGAACTCTCGATCCCGATCGATGCGGGGGCCGGGCAGAAGGACACCGGGTATTGAAGACGCTCAGCCGGACACATACAGGTTGCTGCCTTCGTGCCGGATTGCAGCGCCTGGTCAGTCCACGACATTGCCGTCTGATGCGACGCTTTGCTGAGAGATCCGGATGGTGACGGTTTTGGTGTGTGAGTAGGTTTTCATGGCTTCGAGGCCTTTCTCGCGTCCGAATCCGGAGTACTTGAACCCGCCGAAGGGTGTTTCGACCCCGCCGGCGAAGTATTCATTCACGTAGACCTGTCCGGCCTCGATCCTCGCCGCGACCCGGTGCGCCCGGGCAAGATCACGGGTCCAGACCCCTGCCGCGAGACCGAATTTCGTGTCGTTCGCGATCTCCACTGCTTCCTCTTCATCAGCGAAACGGATCACGCTCAGGACCGG
>NZ_JBFBEY010000041.1:0-24222 GCF_040683875.1 Arthrobacter sp. NPDC093128 | reverse complement strand
CCGGCTCGATATGCCCGGTGATCCCGGTCCGCGGAAGCACCGTCTCGGCGAGGCTGAGGCGGCGGCGGGACTCGGCAATGCTGATCCGCAACCGGGTCCGGAGGAACTCGGCCGCGTTCGGGCACCCGTCATCCGCCGGATCCGAATTGGTGGGGTTCGGCGCCACGGACCTCACGACTGCAGGCCTGGGTTCGTGCCCCTCCGCCGCCACAGCGGGTCCGGGACCGGTGATCCACCCGTCACCCCGGGCCGTCCAGCCCACCGGCCCCTCTACTGCCGCCGCCTCGTCTCCCCAGCCCGTGACCCACCCGGCCGCCGACCCCGAACCCGAACCCGGCCCGGATCGGGCCGCCGCTGTAGCCTCCCGCCGGGTGCGTTCCACGGCCCCGGCCGCGACCACCTGCAAAAATTCAAGGCTCCGGGCAGCTTCCTCCACCCCGGCGGCGAAATCAGCAGCCGCCCGAAAATCCAACAACGCGGCGTCCGCAACCGCCCTCGACCCCAAACCCTGCAACAGCTCAACGCACCGGGACAGATCACCGGAACCACCGCCGTCGGACGCTGTATCCGGTTGCCCCGCGGCGACGACACCAGCCGGACGTACCGTGCGAAGGGTCCGCATCGGAATCGTCGGAGCAAATGGCGTGGTGGAAAACCGCCCGAGGCGCGGGGCCTGGTTCGGGGCGAGTTCTCCGATGGCTGCCATGGGATAACTCAACCAGAGGGGTGCGACATTTAAGCCTTGCCCCTATACCTACGCGTTAGCTGCACGATGCTCCGCAAGCTCAGGTTCGCATTGACACAGCAAACCTTGATGAAGTCTTGCAAATCGCTTGCGCGAACCTTTGGCGCCGTTGGGAAGAGTGGGCGCAGCCGGTGAAAACGCGGCGAAGTCTTCGGCCGGTCCAAGAGGGCTGGCCCGGCTAAAACAACGTCGGGGGCGCAATTGTCTGAGGTCATGAACGCGGAAGTCACCAGCAATGACGGGCACGGCGGATTCAGCCGCCGCAGGGTAGTCAAGGGTGTGGCCTGGTCGGTGCCCGTTATCGTGACGGCCATCGCGGCTCCCCAGCCGGTGGTCCTTGACGGCACTGCAGCGGCCATCTGGGCACTGATCGACGGCCGCCGCGCCCAGGCCGACGTTATTGCCGAGCTGGAGTCGACGTTCGAAGACGGCGCCGGTCAGCTGGCGCTTCAGGTGGAGGGCTTCCTGGCAAGCCTGGAAGCCCAGCGGCTGATCGAAATTTCGGGCAGCGCAGAGCAGTAACGGGCCTGGACTTGAGGGGGAGTCATGAGCGGTGAGGACGAGGCGCCCGGCGGGGAACCCCAGTTTGACTGGGATTTCTCAGACGCGTGGGATGCGCGGCTCTTTGAGGATCTGCTCAGCGGCGGGGAACTGCTCTGGATCGACGTCCTGGGCACGCAGTTCGCTGTGCGTTGGGGCCGCTCGGTGACGGAGGAGCAGCAGCAAAACATGCGCTCTGCCTGGGCGCGATGTGCCGGCAGCGGGGCGCCCTTGATTCCGCCGCTCCCCAAGGAACCCACGGAGGCCTTGCCGTTCTCCGCTTCCGTCTCGTATTTGTCGATGTACGACGGCGGGACGTTCGCCCTGCAGGCCGCCTCCTTTGAGGAGCTGGCCGAGAACGTCACCTCCCGGGTTACTGTTGCCGCCATCCTGGAGAACGCCGGGGAGCTCATGATGCTGCACGCCTGCGCGGTGGCCTCACCCGTGACCGGGGCCGTGGTGGCCCTCGTGGCCAAGCCGGGAACGGGCAAAACCACGGCAGCCTCGGTGCTGGCAGGGACGTACGGCTACGTTTCGGACGAAACCGTGGCCATCGGCCCGGACGGCTCTGTGGTTCCCTACCCCAAGCCGCTGTCCGTGAAGCAGGAGCCGGGGGAGCCCAAACACCAGGTGGGCCCGGACGAACTGGGACTTCAGCCGGCGCCGGCCAAACCGTTCATCCAGTCCATCGTGCTGCTGGACCGGGTTGACGCGGCCCCAACGGCGGACCCTGACGCGGCCCCAACGGCGGACCCCAGCGCCGACCAGCAGGACCGCCCGGCCCCCGTGCTGCGCCAGCTGCCGTTGGCGGAGGCGTTGCTGGCGTTGGTCCCTGATTCGTCCTCGCAGCGTGAAATCGACGAGCCGCTGCAGTCGCTGTGCCGGCTGGTCGACCGCGTCGGAGGAGTCTGGCAGGTGACGTATTCCGAGGCCGCGGACCTGCCGGAGGCCCTGGAACCGCTCTTCCGGAAGCGGCGCCGCTCCAAGCCTGAGTGGGAAGCGCGCCTGGCAGAAGCCGTGTCCGGGGACATCCCGGACGGGTGGATCCGGCGGGCCGACCCGAAGGATGCGGTGGCTGTCGGCGACGATCTGCTGGTGATGCTGGACGCGGAGATCGTGCGGCTGAGCGGGATCGGGCCGGCCATCTGGGAGGCCGCAGCCACGGCGGTCCCGCTGGACCGGCTGGCAGAAGAAGTCGGCAACCGGCACGGCCGGCCGGAAGGCTACCAGGCCGCCGTCGCCGCAGCCGTGGGACAGCTCATCGCCCAATCAGTTTTGGAACAGGGCAGCGACTAGCCGCCAACCGCGTGGGGGACCACTCGGAGCCTTACGTGTTCCGGGGTGTGCGGATGACCTGGCCGGCGAAGGCGAACCCGCCGCCGAACCCGAAGAGCAGAGCGGGGCTGTCCGGGGGTACTTCCCCGGTGCGGACGAGTTTGGCCAGGGCGATCGGGATGCTGGCCGATGAGGTGTTCCCGGAGTGGATGACGTCGCGGGCAGTGATTGCCCGGGGGATGCCGAGCTGGTCCGCGAGGGGTTCGATGATGCGCAGGTTCGCCTGGTGCGGAATGAACGCGGCGAGATCCTCGGGGCGGGTTCCCGCCAGTTCGCAGGTCCGGCGTGCCAGTTCCGCTGCCTGTGTGATGGCCCAGCGGTAGACGGTGAGGCCCTCCTGCTCCAGATGCAGGGAGGGCTCTTCTATTCTGACTGCCTGCGCGAGGGCCGGTACTGAGCCCCAGTGGACCGGCCCGACCCCGGGTTCGTCGCTGGCTGTCAGGATTGCGGCGCCGGCCCCGTCTCCGACCAGGACGCAGGTGCTCCGGTCGGTCCAGTCGGTGAAGTCGCTGAGTTTTTCCGCTCCGATGACCAGGGCCGTGGTTGCGGACCCGGCCCTGATCGCCTGATCGGCGATGGCCATCGCATGAGTGAAACCCGAACAGGCGGCGTTGACGTCGAAAACCGCCGGGGACCCGGCGCCGATGCTGGCCGAGACCCGGCCTGCGGTGCTGGGGGTGCGGTCCTTGGCCGTGACGGTGGCAACGATGATCAGGTCCAGGTCTTTGGCGTCCATGCCGGCGTCCTGGAGGGCGTCCAGTCCGGCCCGGATGGCCATGTCGGCCACGGATTCGGCGTCCGCGATGCGGCGCGATTCGATGCCCACCCTGCTGCGGATCCATTCGTCACTGGTGTCCACAAGCAGGCTCAGTTCACTGTTCGTGAGCACCCTTCCGGGTTGGTAGGACCCGACGCCGACCACACGGGATCCGTGGACAGCCGTATCCGTCATGCTGCGGGGCGAGGAGAGGTTCATGAGTGGCTCCTGGTCTGGGTGGAAGGGGTGGTTCTCGGCCTGCGGAGCGTGTCGAAGAGTTCGCTTAGGCTCAAGTTGGCCGCCGCCGCGACGGAGGCAGGGGATATTTGTGCCGCCATCGCCTCGCACAGGGCCTGGACGAGGTCCTCGTGGGCCTGATCTGTCCGGAACTGGATCAATTCAAGTTCCGCCGAAGCTGACCAGATGTTCTTGAGGTATTTGTCCATGACTGTCTTCCTGTACACGGGGCGGGCCGGGAATCGCGAAGATGCCGGAAGGTCAGTCTGATGCCGAGGCTGCGCGGGCGGCCCTGGCGCGGGCGACGTGGCTGCGGGCGTGTTCCACGGCGGACGGCAGATCATCAAACAGGTGCTTGTGGTGGCGCAGGGATTCCAGCACGCCAACCCGGGTGACCAGGGCCAGGTGGCGTTCCTGGATGCCTTTGATCAGCACGGTGACGCCGCGGCGTTCCAAGGCGTTGACGATGTCGGTGATGACCCGGGCGCCGGTTGCGTCCAGCACCTGGAGCTGGGACATGCGGATGATGACGACATCGACGTTGCGGATCGCACTGACCCGGTCCAGGACGCGTTCGGCTGCGGCGAAAAACAGGGCACCATCGAGCCGGAACACAGCGATGTGTTCGTCGCCTTCCTGAATAGGGCCGGGGATCTCTTCGCGGTGCACGCCGCTGGAGTTGACCAGGGTGCGCAGGGCGAAGAAGGACGCGACGGCGATGCCGATCGCCACCGCGTCGATCAGGTCGAAGGCCACGGTGATCAGGGCCGTGACGAAGAAGACGGCCGTGTCGGCCCGGGTTGAGCCAATGACGCTGCGCAGGGTGCTGACGGAGACCATACGGGTCGCGGTGACCATCAGGACACCGGCGAGTGCGGCGAGCGGAATCCGGGAGACCGGGCCGGTGGCCAGATACACGACACCCAGCAGTACCAGGGCGTGTGTGACGGCGGCCAGCCGGGTCCGGCCGCCCGAGCGGATGTTCACCGCGGTGCGGGCGATGGCGCCGGTGGCGGGCATGCCGCCGAAAAACCCGGAACAGACGGAGGCCAGGCCCTGGCCCACGAGTTCACGGTCGGCGTCGTAAGGGCCGGTGTCGGAGATCGACGCGGCAACCCGGGCCGAAAGCAATGACTCGATCGCGGCGAGGGCGGCGATGGTCGCGGCCGGCCCGGCCAGGGCAGCCACGGTGCCCCAATCCAGGGCGGGTATGACCGGGGCCGGCAGGGTATCCGGAAGGGCACCGATCCGCGCCACCGGCATGTCCAGCATCTGGGCTGCGATGCTGGCGATGATGATGGCGATGAGGGAACCGGGGATCTGCGGGTGGATCCGGGGTGCGGCGATCATGATGACGGCGACCAGTGCCACCAGTGCCAGCGGGGCCAGGAGGGCTGCGGGGGACGCCGTTGCGAGTCCCTGCACGGCAGAGACGGCGGCGTTGCTGTTCGGTCCCGCTTTGACGCCGAAGGCGGCCGGGACCTGCTGGAGGAAGATGATCATGGCGATCCCGAGGGTGAATCCCTCGATCACCGGCCAGGGAAGCAAGGTCACGACCCTGCCGAGCTTGAGGACACCGGCGGCGACGACGATGACCCCGGCGAGGACGGCCACCGCGGCCAGGGCCCCGGGGCCGTGTGCGGCGATGACGGGACCCAGGACGACGACCATCGCCCCGGTCGGACCGGAAACCTGGATGTTGGAACCACCGAAGACAGCGGCGACGATGCCGGCGATCACAGCGGTAATCAGTCCGCTGGCCGCTCCGGCGCCGGAGCTGACCCCGAAGGCCAGAGCCAGCGGGAGGGCGACGATGCCCACCGTGACCCCGGCGACGAGGTCCCCTTTCCAGGTGCGGGGCACATCTGCATAGTCCCCGCGGCCGGGCAGAAGCGCTCGGGCCGCGGTCAGGGCCTTCATTGTGAGCTGCCTGTGGCCGCGGCCAGCGGCGTGGCCGCCGAATGTTCGAGCTGCTGGCGGGTGGTGTGCAGAATGTCGTTGAGCAGCGAACGTGCCACGGACAGCAGGTCAGCGACCTGCGGATACGCCAGTGAATAGAACATCTGTAGTGCCCTGCGTTCGCTCTTCACCAGATGGTACCGGCGCAGCACCGACAGGTGTTGGGACAGATGCGAGGCCTCCAGCCCGGTGGCGGCGAGAAGATCCGTCACGGACACCTCCGGCGCCTCGCACAGCAGCTCCAGTACCCTGATCCGCACGGGGTGCGCCAGGCCCTTGAAAAGGTTGGCCTTAACCTCGTACAACGGCGCCCGGAAATCCGAGAATTCTTCCATGTCTGCCTCCGGCCGATCACACGATGTGCACCCGATTGACTATTATATTAGATGATGTATTCATCAAATAGTAAAGCATTCGCCCGCTTCCTGTCGGTTCGGCGATTCGCTGTCCAGCGAACTGGCGGCCGAACTGCAACATCTCGAAAACCGCTTCGCTGAAATCAAGGGGACCGCATGAACGAAAAGATCAAGGTCGTTGGCTCCATTGTGGAGCTTGACGGCGACGAGATGACCCGCATCATCTGGCAGTTCATCAAGGACCGCCTGATCGTCCCGTATCTGGATGTGGACCTGAGGTACTTCGATTTGTCCCTCCAGAACCGGGACGCGGCGTCGTTTTCCGCGAGCCCATCATCATTTCCAACATCCCGCGCCTGGTTCCGGGCTGGAACAAGCCGATCATCATCGGCCGCCACGCCTTCGGCGACCAGTACATGGCGACCAACTTCAGGGTCCCGGGTCCTGGCACGCTGACCATGACCTTCACCCCCTCCGGCGCAGGCGAAGAGATCAAACAGGCGGTGGTGACCTACCCGGACGGGGGAGGGGTGGCGATGGGCATGTATAACTTCAACGACTCCATCCGGGATTTCGCCCGCGCTTCCTTCGCGTACGGGCTGCAGCGGCACTACCCGGTGTACCTCTCCACCAAGAACACCATCCTGAAGGCCTACGATGGCCAGTTCAAGGACCTCTTCCAGGAAGTATTCGACGCCGAGTTCAGGGACCGGTTCGACGCGGCAGGCCTGACCTACGAGCACCGGCTGATCGATGACATGGTGGCATCGGCGATGAAGTGGGAAGGCGGCTACGTCTGGGCCTGCAAAAATTACGACGGCGACGTCCAGTCCGACACCATCGCCCAGGGCTACGGCTCGCTCGGCCTCATGACCTCCGTGCTGATGACGCCGGACGGCAAGACCGTCGAGGCCGAAGCCGCCCACGGTACCGTGGCGCGCCACTACCGCCAGCACCAGCGGGGCAAGCCGACCTCCACCAACCCGATTGCCTCGATCTTCGCGTGGACCAGGGAGATCATGCACCGCGGCAAACTGGACAGCACCCCTGCCGTCATTGACTTTGCCGTCACTCTCGAAGACGTCGTCATCAAGACGGTCGAAGCCGGCCAGATGACCAAGGATCTGGCCCTTTTGGTGGGACCGGACCAGGAATGGCTCACCACGGAGGGTTTCCTGGCAGCACTGGACGATAATCTCAAGGCACGCCTGGGCTAGCCCCCAACGTCATTGAGATTCCTTCCGCGGCCGCCGCACCAGCCCCAGGCTGAGTGCTGCCGCACCGGCGGCAACGGCTGCCACGACGCCGAACGGCACCGGGTCGTTGGCTCCGCTAATGCCCACCAGGGGAGCGGCCAGGCCGCCGAAAGCGAACCGGGCCAGCCCCAGGAGTGAGGAGGCTGTGCCAGCGATGTCGGGATAGTCCTTCAGCGCCAGGGACGTGGCCGGGGGACTGGTCACGGCCACGCCGCTGACCATGGTGAACAGGGACACGATGATGGCGATCAGCGGCAGGTGCAGGAGCGCCGTCGCAAGCAGGCCCAGGGCTCCGATGAAGGTCATTGACAGTCCCACGGCCAGGGTTCCCCGTTCGGACCACCGTTCGGACAGCCGGCCGCCGATGAATCCAAAGATCACGAAGCCCAGTGAATTCAGGCCGAACGCGAAGGAGTAGCCCTGCGGCGAGAGTCCGTACACGCCCTGGAGGATGTACGTTGCCCCGCTCAGGTAGGCGAAGATCGCGGAGTAGGTGAAGCCGGTGATCAGAACCGCTCCAACGAACACCCGGTCGGCGAGCAGCCGGCGGAAGTCGCCCAGGGTGTGGGAGAGGCCCCCGGTGGTGCGCCGGTCTGCCGGCAGCGTCTCCCGGAAAACCAGCAGGCAGGCCACGAGGATGGCCACGCCCACGGCAGCGAGGAACAGGAAGACTCCGCGCCAGTCGGTGACCGTTGCCAGTTGGCCTCCGATGACCGGGCCGATGATGGCGGCAAGTCCGCCGAGGACGGTTAGGCGGCCGTAGTAGCGGATCAGCTTGCCGCCCGAGTAGACGTCCCGTCCGGCAGCCTGCGCGATCACAATGCCTACCGCGCCCGCCAGGCCCTGGACGAACCTTGCGGCGATGAGCGTTTCGACGGTGGGGCTGATCGCACACAGTGCCGACGTGACGGTGTAGGCGATGACTCCGATGAGCAGCGGCGTCCGCCGGCCGAAACGGTCCGAGACGGGGCCGGCGATGACCTGTCCTATCGCGAGTCCGAGCAGGCAGGCCGTGATGGTGAGCTGCGCTACCGACGTCGTGCTTTGGAGTTCGGTGGTGAGCGCCGGCAGAACCGGCAGGTAAAGGTCCATGGAGATCGGGCCGAAGATGGTCAGCAGGCCCAGGACGATAGCCAGAGGGCGGCCGACGGTCTGTGCAGGTGTGGACGTCGGTGTGTCGATGGCTGTCACGCTGGCTCCGTTCGCATTGTGGTGGTTACTGGTTCACGTTCAATGCAACAGGAGCCCGTCATCCGTAGCGAGGGCCCTGCTTATCCGGGTTCTGGCAGTACCTCCCTGGGGCGGCTCCTGAGCGGTAGCGTGGATGAGTGGATAACAGGATGGCAGTGCGCGAATTCCTCGCCTCAAGGCGGGCCAAAATCACTCCCGAAATGGCCGGGCTCAAGCTGTATGGCGGACGACGCCGGGTGGCCGGCCTGCGCCGTGAAGAGGTGGCCATGCTCGCCGGGGTCAGCGTGGATTACTACACCAAGCTGGAACGCGGGAACCTCGCCGGCACGTCCGAAAGCGTCCTCGACGCCATTGCCCGGGCACTGAAGCTGGACGAGGCCGAACGGGACCACCTCTACAACCTTGCCCGCGCAGCCAGCCCGTCCGGCAGGAGCCAGCGCCGTCCGCTCCAAAGCGGAAACGTCCGCCCCGCCCTGCAGTTCATGCTGGACGCCATTACCGCTGCGCCGGCTTTCATCGGCAACCACCACATGGACATTGTGGCGGCCAACCAGCTCGGCTACGCCCTCTACTCGGAGATGTACCGCGGACCGGCGCGCCCGGCCAACCACTCCCGCTTCATCTTCCTCGACCCACGGGCCCGGGACTTTTACCCCAACTGGGACCTGGCGGCCAACACGAACGTGGCCATCCTGCGGACCCAGAGCGGGCGAAACCCCTTCGACAAACGCCTGGCCGACCTCGTCGGAGAACTGTCCGTGCGCAGCGAAGAATTCCGGACCCGCTGGGCGGCCAACAACGTCCGCCGCCATTACGCCGGGACAAAAGTCTTCCGCCACCCGGTGGTCGGGGAACTCGAACTCCCGTACGAAGCCATGGAGCTCGCGGAGGATCCCGGCTTCACCCTCACCGTCTATCCGGCCGTGCCCGGATCCCCCTCCGATGAACGGCTGCGTCTGCTCGCCAGCTGGGCCGCCACGGAACGAATCCAGGACGTCGCCCGCACAATCCAGCCGCAGGACGCCCACCGCCCCTGAACTGTGGGGTTTTGCGGCCACCGGTCGCGGCTATTCCTCGGTAGTCCGCAGAGTCTTCCGGTACCACCACACGCCGAAAAGCTCCCACACGACAAGAAATGCGATGATGCCACCAGACCAGAGGACCAAGCCGTCCAAGGCGTCATGTATGCCCTTGTAGGCGGGATGGCCAAAGGCGACTTCTCCTGACGTCAGCCAACCCGCTAGCACGACGATCTGGCTGATGTAGTTGACCAGGAGGACTATCACCGGTGTGAGGATGAGATGGGTCGGCCAAAAGATCCAGTGGGCGATCCTCCGCCTTCTCCCCATCCGGCCGCTGCTGCGCGAAAAGTCCAAGTCTGCTGTGTTCTCTCCGGACACTGTTGTTCCCCCCAAGTGATGTCGGGACTGCAGCTCCAGCTGTTGGACCGTGGCTGCCGTCGGGCTAATCCTTGCAGATAGTTGCGTCGCTCCGTCCACGCCCCTGAACCCACGCACCCAACGCGCCACTTCAGGCCCCCCTCTGTGCTTGACGCATCTCACAGCTTCCGCATATCCTGAACGAACGGTCGGTAATTATTTATCGGATATGCATAGGAGCAACCATGGCATCGCAGACCCTGCAGTCAGTGCCCGCTGAGCTGTCACCTGAACAGCTCGCTGAGGCAGCCAGGCACGAGGCAGAAGGTCAGGCGTACTTTGACCGCGTCATGGCGGAGGACTCGCGCATCGAGCCCCGCGACTGGATGCCGGCTGCCTACCGCAAGACCCTCATCCGCCAGATCTCGCAGCACGCGCACTCGGAGATCATCGGCATGCAGCCGGAAGCCAACTGGATTTCCCGCGCCCCCAGCCTGAAGCGCAAGGCCATCCTGATGGCCAAGGTCCAGGACGAGGCCGGGCATGGGCTGTACCTGTACTCCGCCGCCGAGACCCTGGGCCAGCCGCGCGACCAGATGATGCAGGACCTGATGGACGGCAAGGCCAAGTACTCCTCCATCTTCAACTACCCCGCACGCACCTGGGCGGACATGGGAGCCATCGGCTGGATGGTGGACGGCGCCGCCATCGCCAACCAGGTTCCGCTGTGCCGCGCCTCCTTCGGCCCCTACGGTCGCGCCATGGTCCGCGTCTGCAAGGAAGAGTCCTTCCACCAGCGCCAGGGCTTCGAGATCCTGCTGGAACTCTCGCATGGCACGCCGGAGCAGAAGCAGATGGCCCAGGAGGCCGTGAACCGCTGGTACGCCCCGGCCCTGATGATGTTCGGCCCGCCGGATGACGATTCACCCAACTCCAAGCAGTCCATGGCCTGGAACATCAAGCGCTTCAGCAACGACGAACTGCGCAACCGGTTCGTCGGCATGATGATGGAGCAGATCAAGGTCCTGGAGCTCACCCTCCCGGACAAGGACATCCGTTTCAACGAGGAAACCAAAAAGTGGGAACACGGCCCGCTGGACTGGGACGAGTTCCACGAGGTCCTGAAGGGCCGCGGCCCCTGCAATGCCCAGCGCCTGGAACGGCGCCGCGAAGCACACGAGAACGGCACCTGGGTGCGCGAAGCAGCAGCCGCGTACGCCCGCAAGCAAGCAGAGAAGGAATCCGCAGCATGAATCCCCAAACCCCCGCCGGCAACGTCTGGCCCATCTGGGAAGTCTTTGTCCGCTCCAGCCGCGGCCTGTCCCACGTGCACGCCGGATCCCTGCACGCGCCGGACGCAGCGATGGCGCTGCGCAACGCCCGTGACCTGTACACCCGCCGCAACGAGGGCGTGTCCATCTGGGTGGTCCCCGCGGACGCCATCGCCTCCAGCGACCCGGACGCCAAAGGCTCCTTCTTCGAGTCGCCGCAGGGCAAGGACTACCGCCACGCCACGTACTACACCAAGAGCGAGGGCGTGAAGCACCTGTGAGCACCCCCGAGACCAAGACAACAGAAACGCACGACGGCGGCCACGGGGACATCTCCGTCGGTGTCGCCACCGCCGGCACCAGCGGAGACGCCAACGCCAGCGCCACCCGCATCACACCCGGCAACGCGCTCCGCCCGGAGGACATCGCGCTCGCCGTCAGCCGCGGCACGGCCAAGCCCACCGCGGACGCCGCCGAGTTCGCCCTCCGCCTGGGCGACGACGCCCTGGTCCTGGCCCAGCGCCTGGGCCACTGGATCTCCCGCGCCCCCGAGCTGGAGGAGGACGTGGCCCTGGGTAACATCGCCCTGGACCAGCTGGGCCACGCCCGCTCCTTCCTCAGCTACGCCGGCGGACTGAACGGCAAGAGCGAGGACGATCTCGCCTACTTCCGCGACGAGGAGGAGTTCCGCTCGGTGGAACTCTTCGAGCAGCCCAACGGGGACTTCGCCGTCACCATCGCCCGGCAGTTCGTGGTGAGCTACTACCAGTTCGAGCTGTACCGCCGGCTCACCGAGTCCACGGACCCCACCCTGGCAGGCATCGCCGCCAAGGCTGTCAAGGAAGTGGACTACCACCGGGACCACAGCACCCAGTGGCTGCTCCGCCTGGCCCTCGGCACGGACGAGTCCCGCGCCAAGATGATCCACGGCTTCGAGGTCATCTGGCCCTACGTCGACGAGCTGTTCCGCGACGACGAACTCACCGCCCGCCTCACGGCGGCGGGTGCCGCCGTCGAGCCTTCCAGCCTTCGTGCGGACTTTGACCGCCTCACCGGCGATGTCCTGGCCGAAGCGCTACTGGACATTCCGCAGGTTCCGCCCGCCCGCGGCGGCGGACGCCAGGGCAAGCACTCCGAGCACCTGGGCTACCTCCTGGCCGAGATGCAGGTCCTGGCCCGCCAGTTTCCCGGGGCGAGCTGGTAGCCATGCCGGACATGTACGTCAGCCACCCCACCGCGGCCGAAAGCCGCGCGGACGCGCGGACTCCCGAGCAAAAGGCCTGGGACCTGGCCGCGACGGTGTGCGATCCGGAGATCCCGGTGCTCACCATTGCGGATTTGGGCATCCTCAGGGACGTCAGGCTGTTCGACGACGGCGGCATGGTCCCTGCAGTGCAGGTCACCATCACGCCCACGTACTCGGGCTGCCCGGCCATGGACGCCATCCGTGACGACCTCACGGCCGCGTTCGCCAAGGCAGGCTACCCCACCGTGCACGTGGAGCTGGTGCTCTCGCCCGCGTGGACCACGGACTGGATGACCGAGTCCGGCAAGGCCAAGCTGCAGGAATACGGCATCGCGCCGCCCACCGGCCGGTCGGACGCCGCCCGCCACGCCGGGCCCATCCGCCTGCAAATGGCCGTCAAATGCCCGCAATGTTCATCGCTGAACACCAAGGAACTCACCCGCTTCGGTTCCACCTCCTGCAAGGCGCTGTACGTCTGCCAGGACTGCAAGGAACCGTTCGACTATTTCAAAGTTTTGTAAGGAAGCCCCCATGCCTGTTGTCCGCCAGACCGCCGCCGAGCAGGCTGCAGCCACCGGCCGCCGTCGTGCGTCCTTCCACACCCTGACCGTGGATGAAGTCCGCCGGCTCACCGACGATGCCATCGAGGTGACATTCGGCGTCCCGGCCGAGCTGGCCGGGCAGTACGACTACCTCCCGGGCCAGTACGTGGCACTGCGCACCACCATGCCGGATGAGAACGGCCAGCCGCACGAGGTGCGCCGCAGCTACTCCATCTGCGCCGCGCCGCGCAGCTTCGCGGACGGCAGCAGCGAGATCCGGGTGGCCATCAAGAAGGACCTGGGCGGCCAGTTTTCCACCTGGGCCAACGCCGAGCTCAAGGCCGGCGACGAGCTGGACGTGATGAGCCCCATGGGTGCGTTCGTCTCCAAGCACGGCCGGGACGGCAAGGCCGTGGAGCAGAACGTCATGAACTCCATGAACCACCCGGAGGACCTGGTGGGGGAGCCCGGCAGCTTCGTGGCCATCGCCGCCGGTTCCGGCATCACCCCAGTGATCGCCATTGCCCGCACGCTGCTGGCGGCGAACCCGGACACCCGCTTCGACCTGATCTACGCCAACAAGGCCGCCATGGACGTTATGTTCCTGGAGGAGCTGGCGGACCTGAAGGACAAGTACCCGTCGCGCCTGGCCCTGCACCACGTGCTGTCCCGCGAGCAGCGCATCGCGCCGCTGCTCAGCGGACGGATCGACGCCGAGAAGCTCCAGCAGCTGCTGGGCACCGCCATCCACGCGGACGATGTGGACGAATGGTTCCTGTGCGGTCCGTTCGAGCTGGTGCAGCTGTGCCGGGACACCCTGGCCGCCCGCGGCGTGAAGCCGGAGCACATCCGCTTCGAGCTGTTCACCTCGGGCAAGCCGGACCGCCCCGAGGGCAACATCGGCCGGCCGGTGATCGAGGACGAATCCAAGGAGACGTACAAGATCACGTTCAAGCTGGACGGCCTCGAGGGCAAGGTGGCCAGCCCCACCCACGCCCGCGAATCCATCCTCAACGCCGCCCTGCGCGTGCGCCCGGACGTGCCGTTCGCCTGCGCCGGGGGTGTGTGCGGCACCTGCCGGGCCAAGGTGGTCACGGGCAAGGTGACCATGGACGAAAACTACGCCCTGGAGCAGGATGAACTGGACAAGGGCTACGTGCTCACCTGCCAGTCCCACCCCACCACCCCCGAAGTCACCGTCGACTTCGACGTCTAAGGAGCCCCATGATCTCCCTCTCCATCGCCGACGGCATCGCCGAGGTAGTCCTGAACGCCCCGCACAAGCTGAATTCCCTGAACGAGCAGGCGCTATGGGATTTAACACAGGCGTACGACGACGCCGCTGCCGCCGCCTCGCGCGGTGAGGTGCGGGCGCTGCTGCTGAGGGGAGAGGGCCGCGCTTTCTGCGCGGGCAGGGACATCGCCGGCGTGAGGCCGGAGACGGACGACGTCCAGGGGTACCTGGGCGGGCTGCTGCAGCCGCTGCTGAAGAAGATGACAGCTTTCCCCGCTCCGACGTTCGCGGCGGCGCAGGGTGCCTGCCTGGGAGTGGGGCTGGGCCTGCTGCTGGCCACGGACGTGGTGTACGTGGCGGAGGACGCCAAGTTCGGCTCCCCGTTCGCCAAGCTGGGCGCCACGCTGGATTCCGGCGGGCACTGGTACTTCGCCGAGCGGCTGGGCATGCACCGGACGCTGGACCTGATCTACACGGCCGAGCTGATGACCGGCGCCGAGGCCGTGGCGCAGGGCATGTTCAGCCGGGCGATGCCCAAGGATGAGCTGCTGGAAAGCACCCGCGGCATCGTGGCGAAGGTTGCCACGGGCGCCACGGGTGCTTTCAACGCCAGCAAGGACCTGGTGGCCCACATCCGCGACCAGCGCCTTGGCCTCTGGCAGGCCATGGAGGAGGAAAACACGGAGCAGGCCCGGCTGTGCAAGTCCGAGGACTACGCGGAGGGCTTCCGCGCGTTCCAGGAGAAGCGGGCGCCGGAGTTCAAAGGCAGGTAAGGGCCCCTCCAAATCAGGCCGCCGGATCGTCCTTCATGGTGACGGTGTCCGTCAGTTCCGTCCACAGCTCAGACTCGGTCGGCAGATTGGCCGGGCAGGTAAGGATGAGTTCCATTAGTCCGTCGCCGGCGGGCATGGACCGTACCGCTAAGCGGTACACCAGGTCCACGTTGCTCTTGTTCTTGAACCGCAGTTCGGCTTCCTGGAGTTCAACGGTCTGGCCGTCCGCGTTCCGAAGTTTCGTGTAGAGCGAGTCAGCGTCTGTCACCACCGTGACCGGGGAACTTGCCGCTTTTTTGATGCCGTCAATCTCAATCTGCATGGAGACTTTCGTCGCCTCTTCATCGGTGATGGCACTGCGTGGCGGCAGGATTGCCTGGTGGACGGTGAAGATACACGGATAGTCGCTGTTGCTGTACGTGAAAGTGCCACCCTTCGCGTCGGACATGGTCCAGCCGGCCGGGAGGGCAGTTGCCCAGACAGGCGCCGAGGTGAAGTCGGCGTCCTCGAAGAGGTAGAGCGCGTCATCAGTGGCTGCGGCCGAGGACTCTTCGGTAGTTGCTTCCTCGGTAGCCCCGGCAGACTCTGTGCTCCCGGCGGTCTCGGTCGGTGCCGGGGTCACGTTCCGCGCGTTGGCTGACACGATGCCGCCCAGGACCATCACCCCGGCCACAGCCAGGACCGCCACTACACCAACTCCGCCGGCAACCCAGCCCCAGACAGGAATGCCGCCCTTTGGCGGGGTCGGTCCGAACTGACCGGGTCCGGGCTGTCCGTATTGTCCGTGCCCGGGGTCTCCGGACGGCGGCTGGCCGAGGTTGTACTGGTCCGCTTGCGGGGGATAGGGCGGCTGGCCGAATTCCGGCTGACCCTGTTGGTTCTGCTGGCCCTGCTGCGGCGGATACGGCTGCCCGGGCTGCGGCGGGTAGGGCGGGAACTGCTGCTGTTGGCCGTCGGGTCCCGGCACCGGGGCGTCGGGCTGCTGCCATTCGTTGTGCTCCGGCTGCTGCGGAGTTCCGGGCTGCTGGTCGTTGTTCAAGTTGTCCCCCAAGTTTTGTGAAAGCTGCAATCCGAAGTATGTCCCGAAATCTGATAGCCCGCGATGGGCAGGCGTCCCCATTCCCGCGTAATCTTGGACCTGCATTGCCAGTTTCCGCTAAGGATTTGTATGGTTCAGCTATGACTTTGGGGAAAAGAGTAAGAAAAGCTGTCATTCCTGCTGCCGGATTGGGAACTCGCTTCCTGCCCGCCACCAAGGCAATGCCGAAGGAAATGTTGCCGGTTGTTGACCAGCCCGCAATCCAGTACGTGGTGGAAGAAGCCGTCAAGGCAGGGCTGACGGACCTCCTCATGATCACGGGACGCCAGAAACGGGCCTTGGAGGACCACTTTGACCGCGCACCGGCCTTGGAGCGCACCTTGGAGCTCAAGGGCGACCTGGACCGTCTGGAGGCCGTTCGGCACGCCTCCAGCCTCGCGCCGCTGCATTACCTGCGGCAGGGGGACCCCAAGGGCCTCGGCCACGCAGTGCTGTGCGCGCGCCAGCACGTCGGGGACGAGCCGTTTGCTGTCCTGCTGGGTGACGACCTCATCGACGAACGCGATGAGCTGCTCAGCACCATGATCGATGTCCAGGCGAAGACTGGCGGCTCTGTCATTGCCCTGATTGAGGTGGACCCGTCCCAGATCAGTGCCTACGGCTGCGCGGACATTACGCCCGTAGATGGTGAGAACTACTTCAAGGTGAACCGCCTGGTGGAGAAGCCGTCTGTGGATGAGGCTCCGTCGAACCTTGCCGTCATCGGCCGGTACGTGCTGCACCCGGCTGTGTTTGACGTTCTGGAGGAGACCGAACCGGGCCGCGGTGGCGAGATCCAGTTGACGGATGCGTTGCAGACCCTCGCGACGTCGGACGGCGAAGGCAGCGGCGTGTACGGCGTTGTGTTCCGTGGGCGCCGCTACGACACCGGAGACAAGCTCAGCTACATCAAGGCCGTCATTTCCATTGCTTCAGAGCGCGTGGACTTTGGCGAAGACCTGAAAGCATGGATGAAGGAATTCGTGAACGAATAATTCAGTTCACAAGGTGCTTTTCGAGAGGCTTAACGCCAGCTGGCGTTGAGCCTCTCGCCGCTTAAGCTCCCGGACACCGACCCGAGCTGCCAGTGCACCTATGACACATCCAGCGCTATTTGTGACAAGGTCTGAAGGGCTCGCGAAACGATCGTGAAGAAATAGCTGCTGGCCCAGTTCCATGCAACCGGAGACCAACAGTCCGAAGGCAGCGAGTCGAAAAATTCTCTTCTCCGGGAACGCCAGAGAAGCTACGGCTCCCACAGGTAGGAAAAGCGCAACGTTGGCTGAGGCTTCCAACAGTGTGTAATCAACCCAGCCGGGAATTCCCAGGATATGAATGACAACGAAGAAGCCGGTCAGAAATCCGTGCGCTGGCTGATCCACAGGCGTGGGCCAGAATGCCACCAGGGCCAGCGGGAACAGCATTACTGTGAGGACTGCCCGCCAAAGTGGCGGGTGCTCCAGGAGCTTCAAGCCGGCCTTACGTCGTTTGTAGGACGGCCAGTGCGGCTACCCCAAAGGCAGCGATGGCCAAGAGTGCCAAGAAGATGTAGGGGAGCGCGTGGGGTGGAGGTAGAAGCACGGAAAAGTCGAGCTGCCAGCGTGGACGGCGCCAATGTCTCCCCATAACTCTCATGAATACCACAAAGGTCAGAAGCTTCGCCTGCGGATTCTTGTTAAAAGCAGAGGGTGGGTGGTTCTCCGGTTTCCCGGAGAACCACCCACCCTCTTTGGCGCTTGTTGGTTTAGCCTTACGCTGCGGCTTCAGCCTTGGCGCGGCGGCGAACCACAACTACCGAGGTTGCACCTGCAGCCAGTGCGCCTGCGCCCACGAGGGACCACAGAACCAGGCTTGCATCCGCACCGGTGTTGGCGAGGCCGGTGCCGGTGTTGGCCAGCGGGGCACCGCCGGTGTTTGCCAGGCCGGTGCCTTCAACGGTGACGACTGAGGTTGCAGTCTTGCCTGAGGTCAGGCCGGTTGCTGTGAGAGTGTAGGTGCCACCTTCGCTGATGCTCAGCGGGAAGGCGAAGGAGCCGTTGGCGTCAGCCGTGGTGGAGAAGGTCTGCGGTGCCAGCGGCAGGGTGATCTTGGTCGGAACCGTGCGGCTACCGTTGGAAACGCTGGAGCCGTTTGCTGCGGGCGGGTTGCCCGGAGTCACGGTGATGGTCAGGCCTTCGCCGGCAAGGAAGCCGTTGCCGCGGAAGACGAACTGTTCGCCCGGGCCAACGGTGCCGTCAGAAACAGCTGCGTTGGCCGGCGGTGCCGGGTAGGTGGCTGCGACGGCCGGAACGGCGCCGATAAGTGCGATGGAACCTGCGAGTGCGATTGCTGCGAGTGATTTCTTCATGAGTCCCCCTGAGACCGTAATTACGATGTGTCACGTGATGAGTGGAGATTTCCGATCCCCCGAGTGACCGTAGGTTGAAATCTCATTTGCTGTGCCCAAGTAGACGTTAGCATCCCGTGACGGGTGTTACCAAAGTGAATCAAGTCGCTTTACATACTGTTAACGCGATGTCTACTTCCCGGGAACGCATTGAGCAGATTGCGTGCCGAGAACGACATCTTTGACTGGCTGGACCGTCGGCGTGACAACCAAGTTAGGTTCGGTGTGCTGGACAATTTTCGCAAAAGTCAGCTCTACGGTCTTGCTTTGACCCGGCGCCAAAGTGATAGTCACTGTCCCGAGTGGACGGTTGGCGTGCCGGTGCGCGGCAAAATCAGTTTTCTGACCGTCGACCGCTGCGGTTTCAACGTGTGCCTGAATCGGGCCGTATGCGATCACATTCGTTTGTACCGATCCGGCGGGAACGCCATATGCTCCTCCGGCCGTGACGTATTCAGGCAAAGACGATGCGGCATCCGATGGCGCGGTGTTGGTGCTGGTGATTCGCACCTTTACCTGCCCGAATTCGTCGCCCGTGCATTCCTCGACCAACTGCACGGTTCGCTTGACGTAGTAGTCCATTTTTGCGCCCGTACCATCATTGAAATACACGCCGAACTGGGCCGGAGCTACGCTCGGGCCAGCTATGGAGCCACTTACTGGATACCTTGAGATGACATCTTGTTCATCCTTTGCAGCGGACCAAACAAGGAAGCGACCTTCAGCAGCCCCACGAGTCATGCCTTCGATCAGCCCCTTCGGATCGCCCTTGCCAGTGGACAACGAACTGAAGATTTCCTGGGCTACCCCGGCAAAATAGACATCCTGGAGTTCAGGTTCCGCGATTTTGGCGTAGACGTCGGACAAGAGCGTACGCGTGACGTTTGCACCATCTAGTTTCGTGGGAAGCGATGAGCCGGCAAGGGCACGGAGCTGGGGATCCGTGAGCTCCACGGGGCCAATTGCATCCAAGATGTATCCGAGTGAAACGGGATCGATCGAGAGCACTCCGTCGACGTTCTCACCCGTTTTTGCTTCCCACATCGCCTGGGCAGTAGATGCTGCCGTGGGAAAGTCAGGAGTGAGGTTTGCGTCCTGCATGAACTTCCCGAGGCGCGTGGAGTAGATCCCCACCTGTTCAGGATCCACGGCTACCGGCGGAACGGACGCGCCGAGGGCCGTTGCACTTGTCTGCGAACCGAACGATAGCTTTCCACTATCGACAGTAAGGACCGCCAAGGCGCCTGGAATTCCGCCCGTGGCGCGTACTTCAGCGTTATTTTGGATCAATAAGAGATAATGACGAGGGCCCTCATCACCCATCATCTCCGGTGCGATTCCCGCAATATTTGCAGCCGTGTCCAGGCCGGAACGCATGGATTGAAGTTGCTCCCTTGCCTGGATAAGGGGTGAGGCAACTTGTGGGAGCAATGAACTCGTATCAATGCTGTTTAATCTGTCGGAGGATTGCCTCACCGCGTGCGCTGCCGAGCTGAGCTTGGGCGCAGCTGCCGCCAGTGGTTCCAGATCGACGCCTTCGTTGCTGGGAAGGAGGGTCTTCCAATCGAGGGAATTTACGACCTGAATCAACGGAGCGGCCCCAAGTTGCGCCACATCGTCGGCAGATGTCGCAACCTCGCTTACCGCCCGGAAATTTCCACCCAGCCAGGGAACCATTCCAGCCATAGTCCAGAGCGGATCGGTGGCCGCAATGCGAGCACTCGCAGTGTGTTCCTTCAAGGTCTCCACGGTTTTGTCTGCGGCACCTACATCGTCCTTCAGGACGTCCTCTTTGAGCTGTGGAACCAATTGAGTGGCCGATTGCAGGTGGCCACTAATGGCGTTAGCCTTTGCCCCTAACCAAAGGGCTAACGCCAATATCAGGATAAGGACACAGGCTAAAGCTGTTGCGGCGCCCAACAGGCGGCGGCGTCGCCTAGCCCGGGTGATAGTCTCCGACCTTCTCGAGTCGTTGTCCGAGGGAATTGGAACTTCATTTGTGTTCGTCACCGCTACGGTCGTCCGAGCCCACGGTACTGCCAGCCCGCAGCACGCCATTTTCCAGGGTCCAACACATTGCGGCCGTCAAGTACGCGCGGTGAGGCAACTCGCCCGAGAAGCTCGTAGGGATCCAGGTCTCGGTACTGCCGCCACTCCGTTAGAAGGAGCAAGGCGTCCGCTGAAGCTATCGCTACATGGAGATCTGATTCGTAGTGCAGTTCCGGGAACCGTTTGGCAGCATTAGGCAAAGCCTTGGGATCGGTAACCGTAACGACAGCGCCTTGGAGCTGAAGTTGAGCGGCGATACTTAGCGCCGGCGAGTCTCGAACATCGTCACTCTCCGGCTTGAATGCCGCACCCAGGACCGTGATCCGTTTGCCCAACAGCATGCCCCCGCAGAGCTCTCTGGTCAGTTCGACCACGCGAGAGCGGCGGCGCATGTTGATGGCGTCCACTTCCCGTAGGAAAGTTAGGGCCTGGTCCGCTCCGAGTTCACCGGCCCGCGCCATGAATGCCCGGATATCCTTCGGCAGGCACCCTCCACCGAACCCGATGCCGGCGTTCAGAAATTTGCGACCAATGCGGTCGTCCATGCCAATGGCATCAGCCAAACGTGTCACGTCGGCTCCCGCAGCTTCGCATAGTTCTGCCATGGCGTTGATAAAGGAGATCTTCGTGGCAAGGAACGAGTTGGCAGCCGTCTTAACGAGCTCCGCGGTGGGATGGTCGGCCACCAAACGTGGCATGCCGGCTGCGAGCGGAACAGCGTAGACCTCGTCGAGGATGGCGACTGCCGGATGATCCTCGGATCCGTCTGCTACGCCGTAGACAAAGCGATCCGGGCTAAGAGTGTCGGATACCGCGTGTCCTTCGCGGAGAAATTCCGGATTCCACACCAAATGCGCGTCGGGTTCACGTTTCTGCACGAGAGCTGACAACCGCGACGCTGTACCTACCGGCACCGTTGACTTGCCGACAACCAAGTCGCCTGGAGCCAGATGTTCCAGTAGCGCTGTTGCCGCTGCGTCCACATACGTCATATCGGCGCCGTTTTCGCCCTTCTTCTGGGGCGTTCCGACACAGATGAAGTGCACGCTACTGCCAGCCGCGGCAGCCATGTCAGTCGTGAATGTCAGGCGACCCGTCGCTTGGACATCCTTCAGAAGTTCTTCAAGTCCCGGCTCGTAGAAAGGTGCTTTCGCCGCTGAGAGCGCGCTGATCTTGTGCTCGTCCACGTCGATGCCAACCACGTCGTGTCCAAGTTTCGCCATGCATGCAGCGTGCACTGCTCCAAGGTAACCGCAGCCGATAACTGAAATGCGCATTAGATAGGTCCTTCCCCAAGAGGGCAGTCGTCCGACTTTGAAAGTTTTAGTAGGCGCCAGTGCTGTGAAAAACGGCACGGACGGTCCGAAGAATTATCACGAGGTCGCCGGCCAATGACCAGTTCTCTACGTAATAGAGGTCGAGCCGGACAGAATCCTGCCACGACAGATTCGAGCGGCCGCTAACCTGCCAGAGGCCAGTAAGGCCTGGTTTCACGAGCAGTCGCCTCCGGACATCGTGCTCGTAGGCCTCGACTTCACGGGGCAAAGGCGGTCGCGGTCCAACCAGGCTCATGGTTCCGGCGAAGATATTGAAGAGTTGCGGGAGTTCGTCAAGGCTGTACTTGCGAAGGAATCCGCCAACTCTGGTGACGCGAGGGTCATTCTTAATTTTGAAAAGAACGCCGTTTCCTTCGTTGCGGTGTTCGAGCTCAGCGAGTCGCTGTTCAGCATCGACAACCATGGAGCGGAATTTCAGCATGCCAAAGCGGGCGCCTTCAATGCCTACGCGCTCCTGTCTGAAGAGCACAGGCCCGCGACTGTCGACCTTGACCATAATTGAAATGACGGCCATCAGAGGCGCAGTAATTGCAATTAGGACGCCGGACACAACCACATCAAACAGCCGTTTCGCTACGCGCTGACCGCCTTCCAGCGTGGGTGTCGTTACGTGAATTAGCGGAAGTCCGGCCACCTGCTGAGTATGGATTCGAGGCCCTGCAATGTCTGTGAGGGCTGGAGCCATTATCAGTCCGACGTTTCGGGCGGCAAGTTCCCAGCCCAAATGCCGCAGAGTTTGAGGATGTAACTGGACGCCGGCGGAGACTGCCACCGCGTCCGCTTTGCATCGATCAATTGCCTCCAATATCGCATGGATCCCGGGATCGTTGCCCAGAACTGGGAGGCCAGAGATGGTGTCCGCCGCTGACTTATCTGACGCTCCAGGCGTGTAAGCGGCTATTGGCAGATAGCCTGAGTGCATTGCTTGAGTCAGCGTGCGTGCCAGATGCGCGACGGCGCTTGGGCCTCCGAGCAAGATGAGTCGTGACATGCTGTCACCGCCCTGACGGTCTACGCTTAAATGCTGGCGGAGCAACCAACGGGCAAGTATTAAGCCAAACAGGCCTGCAGGCAGGGCAATGCCGACGTAGCCGCGCGCAGTATCAATTCGGAGTACATAGGAGAATATAGCCACAAGGCCAAACAGCCAAAGAGATGCCGCAGCTACTCGTTTGTATTCATCCGCGCCGGCTCCGAGAATTCGGCTTTGCCGTGTGTTCCATGCACCCAACATTAACCACCACGCCACCACCAATGCTGCGGACAGCCATACATAGGTGATCTCCTGCCCGTCCACGACAAAGCTGGGTTCCAATCCAAATCTCACGATATAGGCACCGGCGACAGCCCAAACAATTACAAATGCGTCCACGACACGCAGCCTGCGGGATGTCCGCACACGCCAGTCCGGCATCGTCCCCAATTTGCATCCCCATCATGTAGATATTTGTGTTTTGACGGGAGCTCCCCGCCGTAAGGATACAGCTCGTCGCGTTGTCATAAGTAATGTTTCGCGGTCGAAAGGCCCCCGGTGTTAGACGCCCGTTCGCAGTATTCCTGGTCGCCCGGCTACCAAGACCGCCTAGACGGTTACGTCGAATGTGCTCAAGTACTCTTTCAGCCTGCTGGCGACGCTGGCCGGATGAAAGCCTGTGGACTGGATTTTTGCCAGGTCCAGCATGCTGTTCAGCGGCCGGGGCGCTGCGTTCTTGCCTTTGAAGTATTCTTCGGTGCTGACGCCGGTAACGGCGGTCCGGGGCTGGCCTGACAGCTCGTATACGTCTGCGGCGATGTCCGCCCATGACTGCGGTTCGCCGTCGTTGCTCAGGTTGTAGGGGCCGTAGGCGGCGCCGGATGCCAGCAGGTGCTGGATGCCCGCGGCGATGTCCGCGGTGAAACTGAGCCGGCCGATCTGGTCGTTGACCACGGACGGTTCAATGCCGCGGCCGGCGAGGGTCGCCATGGTGCGGACGAAGTTGTTGCCTTCACCGATGACCCAGCTGGTCCGGACGATGTAGTGGCGGGGAACAACACTGACGACGGCGTCGCCGGCTGCCTTGGTCTGGCCGTACACCCCCAGCGGAGTGAAGGGTTCAGCCTCGTCGTGGTTCTTGCGGACGCCGTCGAAGACGTAGTCCGAGGAGACATGCACGAGGGTGAGGTCATGTTCGACGGCGGCCCGGGCCAGGCGGGACACGGCGGCAACGTTAACGGCCCAGGCGGCGGCGCGCCCCTCCGCGGTTTCCGCGGTGTCGACGGCGGTGTAGGCGGCGGCGTTGATGACTGTCGAATAGTTCTTCCAGTTCCGCTCCGCGAAGGCTGCTTCACTGCCGAGGTCGAAGCCGGCGCGGCCGGCGAACTCAACGGTCGCGTCGCCGTCGTACAGTTCCCGCAGCGCTTTGCCCAGCTGCCCGTCGGCACCGACAACGAGGATCTTTTTGGCCGGCATCGGCACAACGTCCGCGAGGCGGGGGTGTGCCTTGTCCTTGTCGGAAAGCTCAGCATCGTCCAGCGGAACCGGCCAGGAGATGCCGGCCGTCTCGTCCGCGAG